>JBGSZT010000033.1:0-3634 GCA_041750255.1 Synechocystis sp. | reverse complement strand
AAACCGTGAAACCAGAGGCATTAGAAAAAGCAGTCATGTTGATTAACAAAAGACCGAGAAAATCGCTTGACTACAAAACGCCATTTGAAGTATTCTATTCAGGTAAATCAGACACTGATGCACTTCAGATTTGAATTGGCGGTTTTAAATTCTTATTTAGTTACCCATCTCTAGTTTACCCAACAGAATTAAACTTTCTAGATCCTCCGTCGCGGTGGGGAGATAGGCTTGAATGACCTGTTTGATTTTAGTTAACATTGTCTGATCAGCAAGCCCCAGCATCCGGCTCACATCTGCCAAATCTTGGGTTCGACTAGCCGCTAACTTCATCAACACCAAATAGGGTAAATCAATAATCGGTAAACCATCGGGAGCATAATTGGGATTAAGTACAGCCTCTTCTACCCATTCATCTTCCCCTTCCAAAACATCTAGAGACGTACTATCCGTCAACTGCCACTGACTCCCCGGAATACTCAAAATGCCAATTTTTCTGCCCCCTGCCGTTTCTAAGTCTTGGTAAACTAGCCCAGCATCTTCCGCCTTAATGAGAATATCAAGATCCAACGTCATTCTTTCTGGCATGTATAGCCTAGTTGCCACACCACCTACCACCACAAAAGGAGCTTTTTTTATAATTAAATTTAAATTATTCACAGGATAAGACCAAGTTCGTTGATACAAAAAATCAGGGCCGCTACCACTTCCGGGCTGAACTCGCTTCTTAATAAGAGACAAAAAGAACTTTCTCTTTTGTGCCGATAAATCCTGAATCAACATTTCTTATTACTTAATTTTACATTTTGATTGGACGTTCTAAGATTTCAGATATAGGATAAGGACAAGTATCAGGAAAGTTTAGATCCGTTTCTTTCATTGCATCTCAACAAGCATTACGGTAAATTTTAGTTATCCATTCATCACAAAAATATTTTTTGAGACTGGGACTATCCTCAAGCTAAAATTCAATATTATTTCGTTCTCGCTTTATGGTTATTTCCCAACTTCTGGATCTTTCTTCTGGTTGATAATCCCACTTTAAAAAATGATGAACAATTAAACGGATGCTACTTAATAACTTATCTCGTTCTCGTTTTGACAAATCTTTTATCTCCTCCGCTAAATTATCAAGATCTAAATTATTAAAATCTTTATTTCGTAATTTTTCTGCCATTATTTCTGCCCATTGAGCAAAATCCTGTTCATAAAGTTGAGACATTATTATTCTCCTTTTTTTCGTATATATTCTTCGGATTGTGATGATGAAACTTATACTTAGAATCGAGTAATTTGATAGTTGTTTATTTTAATGATATTTTCACCATAAAACCTACTAATTATTCTGCGGGATCAAGATGGTCATGGATACGACGAACGACCTCCAACGATTCTAATCCTTGTTCAACTAGATTAGGAAATTAAGAAAGCCCATCAACGATCGCCCTAGCTAAATTATAGCGAGAGTCAGACCCATGATTCAGCGTTAGATACTCCATTATTTTCAAGGCGTAATCAGGAAAATTTAAAATATCAGCAACACAAGCTAATTGCAAAAGCTTCTGGGGATCATTTTCAGATTTGTGTAGTAAATCCCTAAAATAAAACGCATCAGCCCGTAGTAATTGTCCTGGGCGCACCCTAGAAGCAATGGGCGATCGGCTAAGGTAACCAATCCTCATCCAGTACTTGTTCAAGGGTAGCAATGGGTTTCTCTGGAAAGGTGCTGAGGGGAAGTTGGGATCTTTCAGCCGCAGCAATTCGACCATTTTGATAACAGGTTTCATAAATACTGGCTAGGTATCCCCGCAGACTAGGGCTATCCGCTAGTTCATCCTTGATCAATTGTCGAAAATTAATAATTTCGCCTCGCCAATGCCCTCTATTGTTGTTCAACTCAGACTTCCAGTAACTTAGTTTGAGGAGATGTTCAAACAACAATCTCAATAAGCTTTTCAGCTTTTTTTTATCCCGGCGACTCAAAGCCTCCACCTCTTCAATTAAATTTTCCCAATCCAGGCCATCCAAGTCTTGACTTTTTAGTTTGGCCACAGTTTCTAAAACCCAAAGATTGTAATCAGTCTCATAAAGGCTTTTGTTTGTTTTTCGGGGTTCAGCAACCATAATATACCTCGAATTATTAAACTTAAACGCCGCCACTGCATATAAAAAACGTCGTCAGTGACCTGGGTAATAACTTCAATAAACTGATCATAACTAACAACCTTGGCGCACCACGTAGCGGATCACTAGGCGATCGCCTAAGCCAACCAATCTTCATCCAGTATTTGTTCAAGGGTGGCAATGGGTTTCTCTGGAAAAGTATTTAGGGGCAGTTGAGAATGTTTACTTGCCATCTTTCTTCCATCCACGTAACAAGACTTAAACTCATCACCCAGATAATTATTAAGACTAGGACTATCCGCTAAAAGACGATTAATTTGTTTACGATAATTAAAAATTTCTCGTTCCCAATGCCCTCTATTTCTTTCTTTTTCTGCTTGCCAATACTGTAAAATCAGGAGATGTTCGATTAATGTCATCAAATGACTCTCAATTTTTCGCTTATCCCGCCGACTCAAATCGTCCACCTCTTCAATTAAATTTTCCAAATCCAATGCCGAAAAATCTCGACTTTGCAATTTCTTAACCGTTTCCAACACCCAAAGATTATAGTCTGTTTCGTATAAATTCTTTTGTTTAATTAGTTCCGCAACCATACTGTTTTCCTCGATGACTAGTCATAAACCATATTGTAGCTTCGACTCCATAAGTTCAGGCGCTATCTATATACATATATTGGAGTTTTGACTATTTTTGAAAATACAGTACCCACAGGGCTTTCTCCTGTTGGAAAAACACCGCATATAGCGTAAAAATTTATTTAGTCAAAACTCCAGTCCCTATCGCCCTAAAGCAACGCATCCAGCCCCCGATACCAAAAAGGCGTTAGCAGAGTTAACCCTTCAGTCGTACCATCATGCCAATAAAAATCCCCCCTAGCCTACCCACAAACCGCCCAAGACAGAACCATCCGTCAAAAAAACGAACCCATCATCTCTTAGCCCCGGTGCACCGCGTAGCCGATCTCTGGGCGTTCAAAATATCTTGCCTTAACGATGACCTTCAACGCTAACCCAACCAAGACTCCAGATCGCCAATTCCCGTAAAATCCAACAATGCCACCCCCAACTCCTCTAATTCCGCCAGGGATAACGCCGACACCCGTTCCGCCAAAACCACCGGCAAATCACCACAACGCCGAGTTAACAAACGCGAGATTAACATAGCGGCCTCCTCTTGGCGTCCCTCTTGCCGTCCAGCCTGAGAAACCTCTTGGTAAAATCGGGACTGGGTAATATCCACCGTCGGTAAATTCAACATCTTAACAATCTCCACTGTGCTCAACTCAGGAAACTTATTGACCAGTATAGTCTCCACCAAACTCAACCGCCGCAAATATTCCTCCCGGGTCTCCGCCGTGCGTAACACTGTCCTAGCGACCTCCGCCCCTTGATGCTGATTAAGCACCAGCAACTTCATTAACATCAAATTAGGCGTCAAATCCGTCAACGGCAACAAATCCTTGAGATATAGACAATCTATCTGATGCTCCAACAACGTTTGATAGGCAACG
>JBGSZT010000032.1:0-2797 GCA_041750255.1 Synechocystis sp. | reverse complement strand
GAGATTAACCAGGAGAGATGCTGTGCCCAACGTGAATGCCAGGAAACTCCACTGGAGGATGGTGAGGGGGATTTGGGGGATGGGGGTGGTGTCGATGTTGCCATAAAACCTCAGTAGGGCCGCGACGGCATAGAGAAAGGTAGTTAGGGAACGGGGTAGGAGCGCCAGAAGGCTTGCCATGATTTTATTGTAGCTTTGTCGGATTTTGTCCCTTGTTTGAGTATCCGAAGGTAAACACCAAGCACTTCCTGAGCAATTTTGTCCCACGAATAATATGTAAAACTTTCATGGTTTTAAGGATAAATTAATCGTTGTACAGCTACCACAACATCAGGAAAAATGAGGGGAGAAATAGTGCCTGATGTTAAGGTCTGTTCCGATCTATATTTTCCATTCAATAAATCCCTAAAGATTTTAAGTTGAGAGTTTTTTATATCCACAACCCAGTATTCTGTAATACCAGCTTCGGCATAAATATCTTTTTTTTCTCCTAGGTCTTTGCTGAGGTTGGCTTGGGAAAATTCAATGATGAGAAAAATATTTTCAGGATAAGGATGATGCTGTAGATATTCTTTTCCTAGGGGCTGAACAATGGCGATATCAGGCTCTGGTTCCGAGTTATTTGGTAACGTAACCGGTTTAGCATCTCTGATTTTAGCTCTTCCCGTTAATAAATTTCTGAGATAATCTGCTGCTTCAGTGTTGTAATAAGCGTGGGGTTCCCTCTCTGGTGCCATGACAATAATTTCTCCCCGTAATAGCTCAATTTTCTCATTGGCAAAAATACCCTTTTCAATGGCTTGATGATATTTTTGATTCGTCCATGTATAAGTTGTTAAGGTCATAATTTTCATTTCCATTTGTTATTTTTGATCTCTATAAAATAACATGTAAAACTTTCATGATTCTAGGATTAACGAACTAGCTTAGTGCGATTTACTCTCCGTACTCTTGCAGAAAACTGAGGAAGTCGGCTAGGACTGTTTGGATATCTGGGCTAGGGGCGAGTTGATGCCATTGGAGGATGGTGAGGGGGATTTTGGATTCGAGCACGGCGAGCCGCTCGTTCTCTTTCTTGATCTGCTCGTGCTCTCTCGTTCTTTGCTCGATTTCCAGTGTTCCACTCAAGGCCGAGATTAACCAGGAGAGATGCTGTGCCCAACGTGAATGCCAGGAGACTCCACTGGAGGATGGTGAGGGGGATTTGGGGGATGGGGGTGGTGTCGATGTTGCCATAAAACCTCAGTAGGAGCGCCTGAAGGCTTGCCATAATTGTATTGTAGCTTTGTCGAATTTTGTCCCTTGTTTGAGTATCCGAAGGTAAACAGCAAGCACTTCCTGAGCAATTTTGTCCCAGGAATAATGATCTAAAACAAATTGGAGACTTCTCACCATTTCAATTACTGCTGTACTTGGACTTCCGCTCACAGCGGCGCACCGCGTAGCGAATCTCTGCGAGATCAAAGGAATTATGTATAAAAAAACTTTCATGCTACGTGGTTAAAAAAGGGGCTAAAAGTTGAGTAAGGTTTTGCTTAAATTTATCAAATCCGTAAACTTCAATCACCTTTTTTCTGAGGGTCTCTGGTTGATAAAGAATGGGTAAGGAATAGTTTTTTTGTAGAATTTGTACAATAATTGAGCTAATTTTTTCTATATTATCAGGGTCGATCAAAACACCTAGCTCACCATGACATAGCGCATCGATCGCCCCGTCCTGATTTCCTCCAATGGTCGGCTTACCACAAGCAAGGGCTTCTAAATAAACAATGCCAAAGCCTTCGCCTTTACTCGGCATAGCAAACACATCACAGAGATTGTAATAGTCAGCCAATTCTGCGTCTGGAACAAACCCAGCCAAAGTTACACAATCCCTTACATTGACTTCATCAATAATTTTCTCGATGCGGTCGTGATCCGGCCCTTTGCCAACCAACAAATAATGAACATTTAGTATTTGTTTCCGAACTGCTGGTAGAGATTGGATAACTTTATCGTATCCCTTATAACGATCTTCACCCGATAATCTAGCAACCGTCAAAATAACGGGTTGCTCAGCAGACAAGTTGTAGCGATCCAGTAAATACTTGGGTTTTTCATGAATGTTTAATTTGCTTTCATCAAACGTGTTGGGGAGTAAAGCAATTTTATTAGGAGAAATATTTTGTTCTTTCACAAGGCGATCGCCAGTATATTGGCTGACAGAAATGATTTTATCTGCACTTTTTAAAGCATTGATTTTTCCAGGATCATTGAGATTCCAGACATCAATACCGTGGACAATGACCCAATAGGGAATATTTAATAGATTCGAGACTCTAGCGGCAAGGGGTGAAAAATTGACATGACCGCAAATAATTAAATTAGGTTTTTTTACAACAGCGGCTAGTAGAACCTGAGCGGCAAAAAAAGGCGTATGTAAAAAAGTTGAATCCCACTGTCCAGCAAATTGGAATCTCGTTCGGGTATCAAATCTTAAATGTTTAGGTTGAGGATGATCATTCTTTAGAAATATATGGCGATCGCCCTTGGATAAGACTTGTTCTAGAGCTTGGACAAAGAAAGCAGAGTAGACTTGAATACCTCCTTTGTAGTCAAAAAGACCGGGTAACCAAACGTGTATTTTAGGGGATTTACTTATCATTGCAAGAATTTCTGGGAGTGATCTAAATTTTGTGTAAAGAGGAAAATTAATGGGAATAGCGTTCAGGGAAAAGAATTGCAAAATGAGATAATGCCGCTCGCCAATCCCGGATAGGACGTTGCCATTTCTTAGCAATATTCCTCATTGCTAAAT
>JBGSZT010000031.1:0-3882 GCA_041750255.1 Synechocystis sp. | reverse complement strand
ATTTAGCAATGAGGAATATTGCTAAGAAATGGCAACGTCCTATCCGGGATTGGCGAGCGGCATTATCTCATTTTGCAATTCTTTTCCCTGAACGCTATTCCCATTAATTTTCCTCTTTACACAAAATTTAGATCACTCCCGATAAGTTCCGCAAATTAAACTTGACTAACTTCAACTTTATTGACCTTTTCCGATGCTGGGGACAAGACTATTAATTAGGCACTATTGGCTCGAATAAAAATATCCCACTTGGGCAACTTAGAATCACGTTCTAAATGTCTTTCAACCTCTTTCATCTCTTTTTTCGTTAGGGTAATTCCTTTTTGATAAACTTTTTGACTCAGGCTAATAATCGGATGTAATCCTTGCCATGTCATGCTTTTTGCCCAACCTAACAGATTGTCAACATCCTTTAATAGAGTTCCATTCCAATGTTGTTCTAAAATTCCCCAACAACGTTCTATCGGATTATACTTGCTGTGATAAGGCGGAAAATAAAGAAGATGAAAAGATTTTTGAATCTGCGCCGCTAATTCTACCATCCTCTTCAGAAATTGAGTTCTCACACCACTATTTTCTGGACCATTATCCATTTTTATTTGAATAATTTCTATTGCTTGTTTTTCGGTTTCACTCAGGGTTTCCCACCATTGACATAAACTATCTACTATAAAGTCACTCGTTTTGTAAGAACCTCCAAAGTTAAGATACAGTTGTCCCTTATCCTCATCAACAATGCCACAGGGAATATATTTTTCTTTCTCTCCTAAATCATGATCTTGAGCTTGATTATTTCCTCTGGTCTTTCCGCCACGAGAATATTCCCCTAGTTCTACTGTCGCTTTACAGTCCATGCTAATCCGCTTCACTTTTTCAGAATCTTCTTCATCTCTTTTCTTTAAGTTTAAGAAGATAGCATCGGTTTCTAGGATTTTTTTTGGGGTTTAGCTTTTACTACTTTTCTTAACCGATAGCCCATTCTATTTAACACGACTGCCATTGTGCTTGGACAAGGAATTTGACTCTCTTTATATCCCAATAATTTTAATTGTTTTCTCGCCTCAGAAGCCGTCAGTCGAGTATAAGTAATGGGGTTATTAAATGTTGGATTTTGTTGTGCGTATGACTCAGCCATTTCTCTTAAAGACTCGGTAGCTTCGGGCTGTTTCTCTTCCCATTTTTTCGCTCCACTATGAGTTGACTGTCGCCCAACACATATTATTCCGCTTCTTTGTTCTTCTAACACCAATTGGACTGGTCTTCGTCCCCAACCCAAGATTTTTTCAGTTTTTCTGGCATTCCCTTCACAATACTTTTGACAAATCCTCGCTTGAAAGGCTCGCCGAGAAGCCCCCGTCATCTTTTTAGCAGCAAAACGTAAGTCTTCGATTTGAGAGGGGTTTAAGGCTGTATCTTCTGGCATAGACAGGATTTTCTTCTTTCCTGCTCACCATTTCCCCTATTTTAATCTATCAGGGATCTTCTTTATCAGAAATCACCTTAGCTCTTTTTTAGCCCTCTGCCACATCACCTCCAGTTCTGACAGACTGTAATCGCTCAATGGGCGATCGCCACAAAATTGTTCCATCATCTCTAGACGATGAATAAAGCGTTGATTTGTCCCCTGGAGAGCCCGACTGGGATCAAGTCCGTACCAACGAGCTAGGTTAAGAACAGTGAACAATAAATCCCCTAATTCTGCCTCTTGGTGCTCTTTATCTTCTCCTTGCAGAGCCTCCCAAAATTCTGCCAACTCTTCCTCAAATTTCTGCCAAACGCCCTCAACGCTTTCCCATTCAAACCCAACAGCGGCCGCTTTGTGGGAAATTTTGCTCCCTGCCATCAGGGGTGGCAAGGTTTGGGCATAGCGTTCTAGCTTGATACTAAGTCGTGGGGCGGTAGCGGCATCCTGCCCTTTTTCCTCCGCTTTGATTTTTTGCCAATTTTCCCGTACTTGCTCGACGTCATCTAGGCTTAATTCTCCAAAAACGTGGGGATGACGACGGATTAATTTTTCGGCAATGCCTTGGGCCACTTGTTCGAGGTTAAAATGCCCGAGATCACTAGCAACCTGGGCTTGAAGCACCACCTGCAACAACAAATCTCCCAATTCTTCGGCGATCACCGTTTGATCTTCACTCCGCAGGGCATGGACTACTTCGTAGGCTTCTTCAATCACGTAGGGAATCAGACTTTGTTGAGTTTGAGCCAAATCCCAAGGGCATCCCCCCTCCGGCGAGCGCAGTTGAGCGACCACGTCAATCAGGTGTTGGAGTGACCGAAGAATCGTGTCGGTGTTGGGGGACAAAGACATGGCACAAAATCAAGGAGATGGGCTTGCCAATATTAACAAATATTACGATGTCCGCTGGATAGTGTTAAGAAATTTACCAAAACCTAAAGCTTGATTGCTAAGTCGTGGCGATCGCCGTTGTGGGGAAAAGGAGAATGGTAATTTAGAAGACATCTTTTTATCAATTCTTTTAGATTCGCCATGTATAACAGCAATCAGAATCAAGCTTTAATCAATGCCGCTCTTCTGTCTGCCCTGGGCGCGGGCATTGTCACAACCTTTGCCGTGGGTCAGGGCCAACACCCCCTCATGGCTCTTTTTGTTACGGCGATCGCCACCCTCTTTGGCGTCGTCTGTCATCAATCGGGCTTGGGCTAAGCTGTCACCCTTGCAGAAATAACCGAATCATCAAAAAAACGGGTCTGAAACTCCAGGGGGGCGCACCGCGTAACGGATCTCTGCGAGATCGCCGTTCTTGTTAACTCCGAATCACCGTAATTTTCCGACCCGCCGGACTAACAGCATCTTCTGTATTTACTCGCTCCCCCATGGTGGGTAATCCTGGACGGCGATCAAAAATCACTAACCAGCCGGTCTTTAATCCTAAACCGGCTAAATATTTATCGATCTGCTCCAAGCCTTTCGCTAGGGGGTCGGGCTTGCCCTCACGCCAGACTTTGAGTTCCATACCCATCACCACCGGGCCATAACGGAGGCAAATATCCATGCGTCCTGAACCAATGGCATATTCCCGTTCCAAAGTCCCGCCACCATTGACGACGCGATGAAAAAAGGCCATTAGAACGAGGTGAGGAGCAATTTCCGGGTAAGGTGTACTTTTGAGCAACGGTTCTCCATGTTGTCGCCAAAAGTCAAGAAAGGCCTTGAGAAGTTTGTCGGGATTTAAACTGCCATCGGGGTTGAGCCAACTGGGTTGAATTTGAGGCAGGCTATCCTGACTACCCTGGGATAGGACGCGAGGAATTACTTCTTTATAAATAGGATTAGCAATTACCAAACCTCCTAAGGGACTGCGTTTTACTAAGCCTAAATCCAACAAAAAACGGCGATCATCATCGGGAACATTGGGTAATTCTTCCCCGGCTAAAATTGGTTCGATCAGATTTTTTACCCTGGTTTCCCGAAGCCGTTCGGCTAAGCTATCGAGGTGGGTATCCTGCCGTTGAATCAAGATTTCTTTGGCTTGTTCGATGACCTCAATGGTGATCGGTTGTGCTCGGTCTTTGACGATAAAGTCTGTTGCCTGACGAGCCAACGCATTGACGAGCCAGGGTTGCCCATCGGTTAAATAAAAGGCATGGTTTATGGCCTCGGCTGTAAATAATTGTCCGGTGGCGTCGGTATGTTGTTGATATAGACTTTGCACATCCTCAAAACTGAAATTACCGAGGGTTAAAGACTCAACTTTGATGTTGAAGGGACTGGCGGTATTGAGGCGGTCACTGCCCCCAGATTTAACTTTATAATCCCGTACATCTCGCATTCCAATCAGCCCTAGGGAATAGGGAAAGCCCTGGGGACGACGGGGATAGCCTGAGCGCAGTTGGCGCAATACAGACATGAGGGCA
>JBGSZT010000030.1:0-9653 GCA_041750255.1 Synechocystis sp. | reverse complement strand
ATTTAGCAATGAGGAATATTGCTAAGAAATGGCAACGTCCTATCCGGGATTGGCGAGCGGCATTATCTCATTTTGCAATTCTTTTCCCTGAACGCTATTCCCATTAATTTTCCTCTTTACACAAAATTTAGATCACTCCCGGTTTTATTGGTGTCGTCGCCTCAGTCGGGACTATGAGTGCTTAACCAAGACCTCTGAGGCGTGGATTTACTGGGCTTCTATCCGCCTTCTTGTACGTAGGTTAGCTTGAACCCTGACTTTTCAGACATCCTCTAAGCAAGCGGAAACTTTACTTCTTCTTGGCTTTCTTCTGAACTTGACCAGCAACACCACTCTCTTTTCTGTATTCTTTGTTACATTCTAAGTTTGAAATTGCTGGACGAACTCGCTTGACATTGACATTCTCTCCCTGTTGCTTCAGCACAGCCGTCATCCGCCTTGCCCCATAAAAGGGAGTCTCCGTATACAGCTCATCTAATTTTTGCATCAGGTATTCATTATAATCACTTTCTCTCCTGGGTTGATAATAGTAACTTGAGCGATTTAAGCCAATTAATTCACATTGACGTTCAATGCTTATTTTGGGATGCTGGGCTTCAATAAAGCTCCTTTTTGCTTCAATACTTAAGTCCAGATTTTTTTTCAACCAGTCTAGCTCTACTTCGTAGACGACCTATATGCTCATAAAGTTGGCAAACTAGCGATTCTAGATTGTCACTTTTTTCACCTACTTTCTGACTAAATATTTCCTTAAGTCCCTCTCGGGCTTGTTTTTTCCAGTTATTTATTTGGGTTACATGTACCCCTGACTGGCTGGCTATTTCATTGATTGTTTTTTGCTCTTTTAGTGCTTCCAACGCTATTTTTACTTTAAATTCTGGACTGTGTTTTTTTCTTTGCATTTTCTTGCTCCGTACTGAATTAGATGGGTTGCTTCTCTCTCTTACCCTTACTGTCCAATTTCCGGGGAGCATTATAATTTACTGGTAACCTGGGCTGGTCTTTTCGAGGGGCATCCTTAACAATCATTTACAATGTTAGGAAATTATCTATATTTTATTTGTCTCTAACACCCATGCGACTCACCTGGTTTGATAGTAATTCTTGGTTGATTGAAATGGGCGGACAGCAAATCTTGCTTGACCCCTGGTTTGTAGGCGCTCTCACCTTCGGTAATCTGCCTTGGCTATTCAAGGGCGAAAAAAATACTCAGTACGCGGTTCCGCCCAAGGTGGATTTAATCTTGCTTTCCCAGGGGCTAGAGGACCACGCCCATCCCCCCACCCTAAAAACGCTCGATCGCCAGTTGCCGGTAGTAGGCTCCGCCAATGCGGCCCAAGTCGTCAGCGACCTTGGCTATCAAAACGTTACTGCCCTAAAAGCGGGGGAAACCATGACGTTCCATCAAAGCCTAGAAATCCGAGCCTTGGCGGGGTCTTTAGTTGGCCCCAATCTGATCGAAAATGCGTACTTACTTACGGATCTCAACACCGGCGATCGCCTTTATTACGAACCCCACGGTTCCCATGCCCCGGAGCTAAAAACCCTTGGCCTGGTGGATGTGGTCTTGACTCCCATTATCGGCATGAATTTATTGAATCTGGTGCCGGTGCTGAAGGGACAAAAAACCACCCTCGAGCTATGCCAATGGCTCCAACCCAAGGTTATTTTACCGACGGCGGGCGCGGCGGACCTGACCTTTGAGGGGATATTGACCAAGGTAATCAGTCTACAGGGCACAGTGGAAGGGTTTCGTCAACTGCTGGCAGAACATCAGCTCCGCACTGAGGTAAAAATTCCTCAACCCGGTGTTCCCCTCGATTTCTCCTTAGAATCCTTAAAGCCAGCGGTCTAGATAGTAAAATTCCTACTAAGAGTCCAAAAACTGTCGATAACTCTCGCCCAGTTCCTTCACCGCCGCTTCATAAAATTTTTGTCCGTGTTCTGGGGTTGCCAGGGCCGGATTCGAGCCCATGCGACCATCGGGATAATGGTGACGAAAGTCCGCCGCGCCGTAGATGGCATGGCCAGAGGCGACGGGGCTAGCCAAAACTGCCTCTTTAATCTGTTGGGGATACAAAAATTGGGTAACCGCCACTTCACTCGGGGTGGCATGGGAGCCTTCCTCCTCCCCGTACAGTTCCTTGGCGAGCTGATAAACCGAACGACACATAAACCAATTTCCCACTTGACAGCGGAGATTCCCTGCATTTTTGAGGTTTAAGAACTCCAAATGATAGTAGGTTTCCGAAAAGGCTGCCTTGAGGGTGGCAATATTGCCGCCATGGCCGTTAATAAAATAAATACGGGTAAAACCTGCCCGGGCCAGACTGGTGACGGTATCGAGAATCAACTGAATAAGAGTACTTGGACGCAGGCTAATACTGCCAGGAAAGCCCAAATGGTGTAGGGCCATGCCCACATTGATCGGAGGAGCCACCAGAGCCTCTACCGATTCTCCCACCCCTTCGGCGATCGCCTGGGCACAAATGGCGTCTGTACCAATTAATCCGGTGGGGCCATGTTGTTCCGTGGAGCCGATGGGAATAATAATTCCCGAGGAAGATTTAAGATAGTTTTCAACTTCGGGCCAAGTGCAGAGCTGGAGCCGCATAGATTAAACCGTAACGACGAATTTAGAGGGATAAAAGAGATTTGAGACCCAATAAAGATCCACATCCATGGTATATCTTCGCATAGGAGCTAACAGTAGTAGGTTATTATGTTGTCGATCGATCTCTCCCAATCTCCTTCATCTGGCGAGTTAATGCAAACCTATCGTATTCTAGTGGTAGAAGATGAAGAGGTGATTCGGCAAATGATTGTTCTTGCCCTAGAAGAAGAAGGGTATGAAGTTTTGGCGGTAAGCGATGGTAGAAGTGCGCTCTCGGTTATTCAAGAATTTGATAATTCCCACGGACAATCCCCGGTAGACCTGGTGCTACTGGATGTAATGTTGCCTCAAGTCAATGGCTTAGATATCTGCCGTCTGCTTCGATACCATGGCAATACAACCCCTATTCTTATTTTAAGCGCCAAAGCCAGCGAAACAGACCGCGTCCTAGGGCTAGAAGTGGGGGCTGATGATTACCTCACCAAGCCCTTTAGTATGCGCGAGTTGATAGCACGGTGTCGGGCCTTAATCCGCCGCCAGGGCTTTAGCTCTAGTGCTCCGGTTTCTTTTCGTAAATACCGCGATTTGGTGCTCTATCCCAAGGAATGCCGGGTGATTTTGCGAGGCAATGAAATATCTCTGGCTCCCAAGGAATATCGTTTGCTAGAGCTTTTTATGAGCTATCCCCGACGGGTCTGGTCCCGGGAGCAACTGATTGAACAGGTCTGGGGCGGTGATTTTTTGGGAGACACCAAAACCGTGGATGTTCATATTCGCTGGTTGCGCGAAAAACTCGAAGATGACCCCAGTCAGCCGGAGTACATTATCACCGTCAGGGGCTTTGGCTATCGCTTTGGCTGAGCCAACCCGAGAAAAATCCCATCTAGGCAGACCTGCTTAGATGGGGTGAGAATCGAGTTGTTCTGGTTCAAAATGGTGTTGCAAAAATGCAAAAATACCTTAATGACTGCTCCCCACGGCAACAGCCGTCTTTGTCGTTGGAGCCGGAGGCTGATATTCCCGTAGACTGGGGAAAAGAAAATGATTCTCTTCCACGTATTGAGCGCCAAATAGTCCCTTTTCGGCCCAGAAATATCTGTCCGTAGTGTGCTCATTTCGTTTTACAATTAACAAGGCTGGAGGCTGAACTCCCACCGATTGAATATATTTGCGGGCCGCTGTAACGGGCTTATCTTCACCGCTCTCTATATTAAATTGGGGTACAAGTTCAAGAATTTTACGACCTTCCTGCCGACGCCGACTTTTCCGTTTGCGTTTGCGTGCCAACCCAGATACCTCCTGTTTCAGCTATATGCTGTAATCATAGTTACAAAAGCCGAGCCGATTATATCCGGTCTGTTTCAGAAAATCAACTGTCCGGGGCGCGCCAAACTAGGAGAGAGAAAAGTTTACAGGCTCTAACCCATAAGGCTTTCATCCCCCACCGCTCCTTATTTTAGTTTCCTTCGCTATGCTCAGAATCTTATTATTTTGTAACAAAACGTCCCTAATCGCTGAATGTCCATCTCAGATCATTTGACTTCTGCTCCGAGTCCAGAGTTGGTGGCTCTGTGCCAGTCACAACTACGGCTTTTGCAACAGGGGTTGCAGGTGGACTGGGGAGCGGTGTATCTGCGGGGAGGATTTGGGGGGCTGGGGCCACAGACGACTTGGGCAGAGAGCGAGCTAGCAACGGATTTAATCCCGGTGGCAGTCTATCCGCGCCCAGAAGTCAGGTCCGATCGCCTGGCTGGGTTTATTACTCTACCACAGGGGGAGACATTGGCCGAGTATCTGCCGTTGCCCATGGGTGATGACCACGGTCCGGTCGCCCACTTGTCACTTTTTTCGGGGGTGATGGCTCCCTTGGCCTCAACGGCGGCTGAATCTTCCCCAGAGCAACTGGTGTTTCCCCTGCTTTACCAGGAAATGATGCTGGGAGTGCTGGTTACCTGTCGTCATTCTCCAGACTGGCAACCCCAGGAACTTCAGCAATTGGAAGCGGCGGCCCATTCCCTGGCGATCGCCTGTGTGTTAGACCAACGACAACATTGGTATCATAGTCAACTATTGAAACACCAGTCCCAACAACAATGGGAACGAGACCGATGGGATGATTTGCTCCATCAACTGCGGAACCCCCTGACGGCGCTCAAAACCTTTAGTAAACTTTTATTTAAACGATTGGCCGGAGATGACAAAACCCAAGGCCTTGCCCAGAGTATTATGCGGGAAGGAGAGCATTTGCAAGAGCTATTGGCATCCTTTGAATCAGAAATTCACGAGCCTAGACCTGTCCACGACCCCGGTACGTGGGAAACTGACCTAGCCCCCGAGTCTCCCCCCGGCTTCCTCCTCCCCAGTGCCCAGTTAACCCTGGTCTCTATGCCCCTAGCCACGGTATTGGAGACGGTCTTGGTGGCGGAGCAGGCGATCGCCGCTGAACGACAAATCCGACTCCAAGTCCAGTTAAGCGAGCCCTCACCGCTGATCCAAGCCCATCCGCCATCCCTGCGGGAGGTGTTGAGCAATGTTTTAGATAATGCGGTGAAATATACCCCGAACCATGGCCTCGTTTCCATTACCCCGGTGCTCCACCCCAGCGAACCAGAGCGGTGGCAAGGATTGGCGATCGCCGATAGCGGCTGTGGCATTCCCTTGGCGGATCAAGGGCATATTTTTGAGCGGCACTATCGTGGACAACAGTCCCAGGGTTCCATTCCGGGCAATGGTTTAGGATTGGCGATCGTCAAGGAATTAATGGAACGGATGCAGGGCAAAATCGAAATTCATAGCCCTAATCAGACCAGTGTCGATCCGCGGTATCCTGGCACAACGGTTATTCTTTGGTTTTTGCGAGGTGACCCATGTCCTTAGCCCCCAGCAATGTAATTGAAAACTATATCCAACGGGTGACCGAACTAAATCAATCGACCCAGCGGATTCCGACAGCGACGGAACTCGAAAGAATTGCAACGGAATTGGGGATAGACCCCCTGGAAATTCAGGCGGCTCAAAAACAATCCCAGGATCATTTCACCCGCGCCCAGGGCTATATCCGTCTGATGTACTGGGACGATGCTATTTTAGAGCTCCAAGAGGCGATCGCCTTTTACCCCCGTAGCCATCGTTCGTTCCGTTTACCGAGCCGATGAAACTATTGTGCGAACAACCCTAGGGGAAATGTTGAATTTTCCCATTAATATGTTGACAGTAGTGTTAATTGGTAATGAATAAACGTTTGCTTACCAAAATTATTTGATTACCCCCAGGGGATATTGATTCGCTAAAATAAGACTCAAGACCGTTTGACTTTTGTATTGGTGATTTGTGTGCAAAACATCATTGAGCTTGACGAGGGAAAAACCGTGATTGCCAGCCCCAACTATTTCACCCGTGACGAATATTTACATTGGGAAGAACAGCAGGAAGAGAAACACGAATACGTTGATGGCCAGATCATTGCCATGGCAGGGGCCAGCGAAAATCACATTGACATTACCACTAACTTAACAATGATTATTGCCAATCGGTTACGTGGTACACATTGCAAGATATTTCCGTCAGATATGCGCTTGCGGATTGATTCAGAAAATATCTACTACTACCCTGATCTGTTAGTAACCTGTGATGAAGGCGATCGCCAAACGAAAACGTATAAGAGCTATCCTTGTCTGATTATTGAAGTGCTATCGGAGTCAACGGAAGCCAAAGATCGCGGTAAAAAATTTGCCCACTACCAGAAAATTGAGACATTAAAAGAATACGTCTTAGTGAGTCAATGGGAACAACGAATTGAAGTCTTTCGCCGCACCGATCGCCAGTTTTGGCTATTACAAACCTATGGTAATGACGAAACCATTGAATTACAAACTATTAATCTCCAGATTCCTATTTCGATGATTTATGAAGGCGTTGATTTGAGTCAAACTTACAAGATGCGTTAGATTTCATCTCATGATAACTTTCATGATTTTGTTCTACTTATGCCATTGTCCGAAGGTAATCTTTGATCTTTAACTTCAAATCTCGTGAAATTGGGTATGAATCAACTTCACGGTCTATATCAGCTTTGGATTTACCTTGTTTCCTTAGCTCGTCCACAGTAGCCTCAAATCCATAATCTGACAAACCCTTTGAAATAAGACCAAGTAGACCAAGTACTGCAATCCCTCCGAGCATTCCAAATGGCCCTCCCAACATAGCTAAAGCAGTAGTTAAAGCAGCCGCACCGGCCCAACCGGTAACTCCCATAGCAACGACTAACACTAAACCGGGCACTCCTAATGCGGCAATCTTGTCTATAAGCTGATCCATTAAAAAAATAAAAGTAGCCATTCAACTTAATATGCGAACCGTGGTTCTAATCGGCAACACTACCACCTATCAGTACAAACATTGGCTCATTGCCCATCGTGGCTATTGATAATGATGCAAAATAAGGCGTTGCTGATTTGAGAACCGCACACCGAAAAGCCCTAGGGTTTCAATCATCTTTTTTTACCTTTTGTAAATCCCCAATCAATGCGGCTAAGGTCTGGGTTTGGGCCTCGATGCTCGCGGTTAGTTGAAACTGAACTAAGGCACGGGCCAGATTATGCTCAGGGTATTTTGTTTTGAAATAAACATTGCCCGCTAGGTAATCGGTAAAAAAGCGCAGACCTAATTCAAAGGCGATCACACGCGCGGCATCTATTAAATAAAAATAATCATGTTCTGTGAAAAATTGACTTGCTTGGGTCAAATACCCTTTTAATATTGCCTGACACAGCTCTGGTTCAAAAGTTACGGCTTGCCAGTTATCGGTTTCTTCCCCGAGTAAGTTACAGCCCGACCGTAGACAGTCCCCCAGATCGTAGTGGATCAGCCCAGGTTTGGCGGTATCTAAATCGACGATACTGACGGCCTTACCGCTGGTTCGGTCAAACATAATGTTATTCACCTTGGGATCGCCGTGCGTCAGTCTCAGGGGCAGTTTTCTCTTCTGTTTCGCATTTTCTAGGACAGCGCACCAGGTTTGGCGATCGCCAATAAAATCCAGACAATGCTGAATTTCTAAGCTATGGGGCTTTGACCCCAAGGACTCTACTTGGGACAACACCCGCTGGTACTGACTGAGGTACTGGGGCGTGATATGAAACCCTGGCAAGGTATCCACCAAACGGTCTGGGGCCAGGTCACACAACAAATGATGAAATCGTCCTAGGGCATAGCCCACTTCCTCGGCCTGGGTTGGGGTCTGTAGGGTATCAAAGGATTCTGAGCCCTCAATGTAGCTAATGGCCCGCCAGTAATCGCCGTTTCCGGAGCTCCAATGGTCTTGATGGGCTTTGGTCATCACCACCCGCGGCATTTCCCAGCGACGGACAGACCCCGGGGCCACGGGTTCCTGAGTCAGTTTCTGGTGAATATGCTCTGTCAGGGTCACCATGTTGCTCATCACATGCCGGGGATTGTGAAAGACTCGGGTGTTGATCCGTTGGAGCACGAAGCAGGTTTGAGACGGATCATCAAGGGTCACCAAAAATGTGTCATTGATATTGCCATTGCCAAAACGCTTAAGACCGGTAATCGCCCCTTGGTGGGCAAACTGCTCAGCGATGGGAAGAAACGGCTCGACAACCGAGGGGATCAAGTCTTCAATCATAGATTTTGGCTTAATTGCAATGAACGGGTTCGCCGATGAAAGCACGATCAACAGCCCTTTGTTCGAGGGCTTGACCGATAAAAACCACCTGGGTCTGGCGAACTTCGTTGGCTCGCCAGGGACGGTCATAAAAACTTTCTAGGCGATCGCCAACTCCCTGGATCACTAAACGCAGAGGTTTATCAGGAACATTCACAAATCCTTTGATGCGGTAAATTTCGTTGTCTTGAAGCAATTGCTGTAACCGTTGGATTAGGGTTTGGGGGTCATACCCCTGTTCCGAAACAAATTGTAAAGCATTAATCTGATCATCGTGGTCGTGCTCTTCTTCCTCATCATGGTGACTAGGGCGCAGGGCGAGATCCTCTTCAACGGCGGCATTAAAACCCAGGAGGATATCGGGATTGATTTCACCCCCTTGACAGGCGATCGTCCTAATTCCCGGACGAAGTTGTTGGTCTAACCAATGCTTGACGGACACTAATTGCTCATCCGTTATTAAATCCGTTTTTGTCAACAGCACCAGATCCGCACAGGCCAACTGGTCTTCAAATAATTCCTCAATCGGTGTTTCATGGTCTAAACTTTCATCCGCCTGTTGTTGTGCCAGTAACGAGTCTAAATCTCCGACCAAATTGCCCTGGGCGAGGGCGTGGCCATCCACCACCGTAATCACTCCATCCACCGTGGCACGCTGACGAATTTCGGGCCAGCGAAAAGCCTGAACCAAGGGTTTCGGCAGGGCCAACCCGGAGGTTTCAATCACAATACAGTCCAACTCCCCTTGTCGTTGCAGTAATTCCTGCATCACCGGAAAAAACTCCTCCTGCACAGTACAGCAAAGACAACCATTGGTTAATTCAATGATCTGGCTCTGCATAGCGGGGGCTAATTCAGTCGGATCATCGCAAACTTGACAGGATTTAAGCAATTCTCCATCAATGCTGACATCCCCAAATTCATTAACCAAAACCGCAATACGTCGCCCTAGATTATTTTGCAGGAGGTGACGCAGGAGAGTGGTTTTGCCGGCTCCGAGGAAACCAGTGATGATGGTAACGGGAATTTTTGACATAAAATAATTGATACGAGCTAACTTAATTAGGCAAAGCAGTAGATTACCACACCCACCAGGGCCATGGGATCAAGAATCACAAAAAATCCACAGAGAAGAATTACTCTTTGGGATGAATGAAGTGTAGCCTTTTGTATTCATATTACTTCTAGAGCAATGGGAATGGTCTAGAAGTTTTTTTGCAACTTCTCAATAATCGTGGGTAGGAAGGGGGGGTTGTCATAAAGGAGAAAATCTGGTTAAAGGATAGAATGAGAAATTCAAATAGCGAAGGGTCAAAGACAGATATCAGGGTAGAAGACCTCCTACGGCAGATT
>JBGSZT010000029.1:0-5425 GCA_041750255.1 Synechocystis sp. | reverse complement strand
CTCTTCGGGGGTTTGATGCTCTTCTAGCAACTCGTCGAGTAAGCTATCGACGCGATTCGGTTCTTGTTTTTTGCGTACCATTTGGGGTTTCCTCGTTTTGATTGGATTTTACTCCCCTTACACAAAATTCTGTTCAGACCCACCTACGGGTTATCCAAAAAATTAGTGGTCATAAAAATCTAAATGTTTTGGCAAACTATTTGGAGGTTACTGAAGAGGAAAAAGAAAAAGCTTTAGCGATGATCTCATTTTAAATACTGGTCAATCACGAACCTTCAAACCCGCTTATATCAATGCTTTCAGCCTGATGTGAATGATTTTACACCTATCTCGGCATGGAATGAAATTGTCAAACCTGTGGTGGCCCTGCGGTCAGGGTACTTGAACTCAATTAGGCTTTTCTTCGTCTTCGATCGCCAGTGAAATGGGATGATGACTGACTTAACCTTGTTGTTTGGCATAGGTATCAACCAGATTGCGAATCATGGCCTGATAAGACGCATTATGGCGTTTAGCCTCTTGCTTAAAAAAATCAATACTTTCCTTAGTAAACTCCATCGTTACCCGGACAGTCTTTTTTTTCGGAACTAATGCTTCTGGGGGAGGCAAAAAGTCATGGACGCGGGTAACTTCACCAATCGGTTCCGCCGGATCATAAATTTTGCTGCTCATAAAATTTTCTCCACTTGCGCCATTCAGCCGCACCAAAAATACGAATAATACCATCCCGGTAAGTAAAGCGAACCGTCAAAACCTGACCATTAACTTTACCAATGCAAAACCAGCGTTCCTCGGATTTACTGTGTTCAGCATCGTGGACAATCAAACGGTGAGGGTCAAGAAAAGCATACTGAGCGGTTTCAAAGTTAATCCCATGCTTAGACTTGTTGGCGGCGTCCCTTTTCTCATCCCAATCAAAGGTGCTTTTCATATTATATCAGCATATAAATTATCTGTATAGAATATGAATAACTATACTCGACTTGGAAAAAAAGACGTATCACAGTAACTCTGACATCTGAGAGAGATCGTCAGTTAGAACAAATTGCCCAGGCTAGAGGGATTGAAATTTCTGTTTTGATAAGTACGAGTGGCTTAAAAATCAGTAGTTCTTAGGCATTGGATAGGAAAGCCCATCGAACTCAAGTCCCGGATCAGCTCACCCATATCCGGTCTTTTGTCCATGGAGTTGACCAGCGGTAATTTACTCCGCATTCACTGGCTGTCCTATCAAGCCGGGACAGACTCAAGACATTGTTGCGATGTATTACTTTAATTGTCTCTGGACAAGTCCGCCTCATTGACAGGATATGTCTTGTCTTGCCCAAATAAAAATGCCGTGTATAATCCCCCAAATGCTGTAAGGATAATCATTCTCAGGGGAGGCAATCGAGGTGGACAGATTCAAGGGTAAGGAAGAGATGACAAGCTGGCTCAAGGATAGATACGGGATTGCCCGGTCTACTTGTCTCAATCGAGTTCGCTACCTGGAGATTAAGGCAGACTTTGACCAGGATGGCTATTATCTCTCAGATCCGCAGGTGGAGGAGCTAGATAAGCTCAATGAGTGGCTAAAGGCGGGTTCTCGAATGGCGGATTTTCCTAAGCGTGGGGTACTGGTCTTGCAGAACAGTGAGGTGGTGAGCGTCAATGAGGAAATCAATTTTGAAGACCTTGAAGGCGATCAAGATTATGCGTTTGCTCAACTCATCCGAACCGCCCAGGAGCAAGCGGCGGGAATCACGATCGCCAAGAATTTATTGACGGCTCAATTCCTGGGGAACCCTGCCCAGTTGCCGGAGGATCTACGGGAGCAGGTAGAACGCTCTCAGGTGGCTATCGCCCCAAAGTCCCGCAATCCCCTGACCATCGCCGGAGAGATGATCAAGAAGGCGAAACAGTCAGTGGCGTAAAGGAAAATGACCGGGGAGTAGAACTCCTTGGAGGCATCAAAGCCTACCACGATGGCGGTGATGATGATAACGAAGGGGAAGGTGAGTACAAAGGGGATGAAGACGATTACGACGATTTCAGCTATGGGGATGACGATGAGGAAACGGTGGTGGCTCGCGTTGAGGTTCCACTGGTTGAGCCGGTTTGTTATCGCCCCTCAGAGAAAGAAGGCGTAATCAATACCCTGCGTTCTGGGAGTCAACTGCTGGTCACCAGTCAGGAGGGGATGGGAAAAACCTTTTTGCTTCAGACGGTTTACCGTGACCTGATTGGCGAGGGCTGGAAGGTGGGCATCTTTGAGCCCCAGTCCCCCAAGTTGATCCTGGTGGCGATCGCCGAATTGTTGGGGGTGAGTGCCAAAAATCTAGAGGGTCGGGGTTTGACCGTGGAGGGTTTGAAGGTGAATTTAGCCCAGGCACTTTCAGTCAAAACGGGGGTATGTCTGATGTTTGATGACTCTCACCTCCTGGAACCAAAGTTTCGATTATGGCTGAAACAGTTGAAGGCGATGGGTGTGCCGTTATTGTTGGCGGCGACGAATCCACCGAGGGCTGATATTTTCGTTTACTTGCCACGGGTTGAACTGCAACCGATCGCCGATTACCAGATACGAGACTTGATGGAAAAAACAGCGTTAGAGATGGGAGCAGACCTGAAGCCTTACCAGTTTTCTCGTCTCCAATCCACGGCGGGCGGGAATCCAATGCTGGCGAAAAGAGCCATTGAGGAAGGATTTCTAGGGATTCAAAACGAAGCGGGCGATCATGGCAGGTACTTTGACATGACTCCCCTGCTTTTGTTGGTGGGGATTATTTTTGTCGCCTATCGTTTCATTGGCATGGGGACAGGCAATCAATCGCTCTATATTATGTCGGGCATTCTGGGGGCCGTGTTCCTGGGGCTGGCTCGTCTCTCGTTTTATCTGCCCAAAGAGTCAAGGAGGATCGGCTGATGATGACGCTCACTCACATTTTGGTTGGTGCGGTGGCGACCGGAATTGGTCTGCAAACCTCAAGCCCCGTAGCTTTGTTGGTGGGGGGTATCGCTTCGATGCTACCTGACATCGACATATCCACATCTCCGGCGGGGAGAATATTGCCGTTCATCTCTCGCCCATTGGAGAAGCGATTTAGTCATCGCTCGGCTACTCATTCCCTACTGGCTAGTTTCACTCTGGCGGTAGTGACCTATGGGCTTTGGTTCTATTTCCGGGGGCTGCCCTTGCCAGTCATCCACGCCATTAACATTGGCTACTTTGCGGGTTGGTTCCTCGATTGCTTCACCAAGTCAGGCGTTGAAATGTTTTATCCGCTAGGGGTGCGTTGTGTCTTCCCCGGTAATCGCAACCTGCGTATTGCCACCGGTAGCCCCGCCGAATATTGGTTAATCGTCTTCGTAACGGCGATCGCCCTATGGGTTTTCCAGCTCAACAATTCCGGTGGATTAACAGCGAACTTTAACTCATGGATTGCCGCGCCGTCGGGGGTGACGGAAATCTACAACAAGCAGGGAGGAAGCAATGTCATCTATGGCGAATATCAAGGCGTGTGGGCAAAAGACGGCTCTCCCCTTTAGTTGGGCTGTCTATGTCGGACGTGATAATCCGCGTCGAAAATCTGGGCAAAAAGTATATGATTGGTCACCAGGCAGAGGATGGCTCAAATTATGTGGCGTTGCGGGATGTGTTGGCGGAGGGAGCCTGGTCTTTGGTGAAGGGCTTTGTGGGGCGGGGTGCTGGGCAACGGCCCAGCCAGGAAGAGTTTTGGGCGTTGAAGAAGGAATTATCTCAACGGTATGGATTCAAAATCATTATCCCTAGCAATGACCATGAGCCTAAGCATGTTCATGTTTTTAAAGGAGATGATGACTACGCCAAAATTGAAATAGAAACACTCAATGTTGTTCGTTCTTATTTGAAGCCAAAAGAATTGAAACAAGCCCTTAAGATCATTCAAGACAACCAAAGTTACTGAATACAAAAATGGATTGAAATTGTAGGAGAAAAAAGATGATTCAAGGAAAGAGCGTTAGGTTCGACGAGCAATATTTGCATGTTGAAATGATAGATGGTCGCATTCTTTCCATCCCTTTGACTTGGTATAGGCCTCTTGCTTTAGCTACTCCAGAACAAAGAGCTTCATTCCGTTTGATCGCTCGAAATACCATGATTGAATGGCAGGAGCTTGATTTGCATTTGGATATTGAGGAGATGTTTAGGGGGAGTATTGACGAAGCGGCTTAAGGAGTAACGGTTTGTTAAGGGTTGAGGCCTGGTTGGGTATGCTGGGAACTACTCCTTTATGGGAGTGGATGGGATGACCCAGGTGTTGCCAAGGTTGGAGCCGTTGCCGGCGGCGGATAGTAATATGGTGCTTTCGGTGCAGGGGGTGTCCAAGAAGTTTTGTCGTAGTCTGAAAAAGTCGCCGTAGTATGGTCGCAGGATATTGTGTCGGAGTTGATGGGGCGGGATGGCTAAAAAATCAGATATTGGCGGTAAACGTTTAATTGGACTCAATCCAGTGGCCTGGGGGCGTTGGGTCACGGGAGATGAGACTATCGAAGTTCAGGAAATTCTTAACAGTGAACTCCAGTGGATCGAGCGGGAAAGTGATGTTTTGCTCGGGGCCCATAGTCCTGAGTATGGGGATTTTATTCTGCTGAATGAGTTACAACTGCGGCATGATGCTCGGATGCCTCGACGGATGAGGGCTTATACGGGCTTAGTGGAGGAAAAGTAGGGACTACCGGTTTATCCGGTCTTAATCAATATTCTTCAACCTGGCTCAACGGTAACAATTCCTAGCCGTTATGAGTCGGAAATTATGGGGATCTCAGCCCATCAGGACTATCGGGTGATTAATCTGTGGGAGATTGAGGCGGCGATGGTATTTGAGCAAAACTTGTCGTCGTTACTGCCGTTTGTCCCGATTTTAAAGGGAGGCAACAGTGAGCAAAATCTCCGTCAGGCTCTGCTCAGTCTTCGCAATGACCAAGTATTGGCGGATTTGGAGCCGTTGTTGTCTTTTTTTGCTAGCTTTGTATTTGATATTCCGTTAGTGCAACAAATGATGAGGTGGGATATGACCGTATTATATGAATCGCCCTGGTATAACGAAATTCTCAAAGAGGGTCTTCAGAAGGGTCGTCAAGAGGAAGCGGCGGCGTTGGTGCTTCGTCAGTTGACGCGGCGGTTGGGGGTGTTGTCGGAGCAACAGGTGGAACGGGTGAAAGGTTTATCTGTATCCCAGTTGGAGGATTTGGGGGAGGCGTTGTTGGATTTTACGGAAATGACGGATTTGGAAAGTCATTTAGCGGAGCTGGGGTAACGGTTTGGGTCGGATGTTAGCGGCAGGGCCTTAGTTGGGTAAGCTATGTGAGTATCGATTTTAGTTGGGCTGTCTATGTCGGACGTGATGATCCGCGTCGAAAATTTGGGTAAGCGGTATGTGATTGGTCACCAAGCAGAGGGTGG
>JBGSZT010000028.1:0-13031 GCA_041750255.1 Synechocystis sp. | reverse complement strand
ATTTAGCAATGAGGAATATTGCTAAGAAATGGCAACGTCCTATCCGGGATTGGCGAGCGGCATTATCTCATTTTGCAATTCTTTTCCCTGAACGCTATTCCCATTAATTTTCCTCTTTACACAAAATTTAGATCACTCCCTACCAGCAGGTTATCCCGGCTACCAATTTTTGGGCTGAAACTGCTCGCCGTTCAACATAGTGATGGTGTCGCCGTTCTGGGCGAGGACGAATAGCCCTTGGCGGTAAGCGTATTTATCGGCTCCTGCTTCAATATCCATACCGGCTACAGCACCATAGAGGTGTTTTTTGTCGTATTCGGGGAAAAAGTTACGGAAGCTTTGCAGATCTTCGATAAAATCTTTCACATCTTGGACGCTGAGTCTGCTTTTGACTTCGACGACGAGGGTATGGTTTTGGTTGGTGACAAGCACGTCGATTTCCATGGTTTCACCGTTTGCCTGTCCTTTGATCCGTTGCAGAACCCGATGAACGGGAATGCCTCGGTTTTTAAAGAGGGTTTCACAAGCGGGGGCAACCATGCTTTCGACAAACCGCCCCCAGGACTGGTTTAATTCTTTGATTTCTTTGCGTAATTTGTCGAAGCCGTCTTTGTTTTCGGCAATGAATTCCTGAAAACGGCGATCAGTCTCTAGGGATTGTTCTCGCAGGAGGCGATCGGTTTCTTGCTGGGCTTGGGCGACTTGTTTGAACAGGTCTAGGACTTGGTCGAGGGTGGTGGTCATCGGCTTTTGGGTCGAATTTATTCCATTTTATCGGAGTGCTTGGGCCCATGGCATTGGCTCAGTAATCCTACGCAAAGCGACTATTTTTAACGATTCGGTTATGCTGAGTCGGGATGGGGCGGAGTCTGGAGGCTCGCCGGAGCAAGGCATTCACAAGTTTGAAAAATTTTTGTGGGAGGGGTGATAGGTTAGGGTTTATCGCCGGTTATGTTCTTGGCATAAGGGTTCAGAAATTAATTCACCTCCCCAACTACAAGGAAGAAGTAAAAATCATGGCTAGTAATTTTAAATTCAAACTCCTCGCTCAACTCTCCAAAAAAAGAGAAGAAGGTGGTTTCACCTTAATCGAACTGCTCGTTGTTGTCATCATCATCGGTGTATTGGCGGCTGTTGCTCTCCCCAACTTGCTCAGCCAAGTGGGTAAAGCACGGGAAACCGAAGGCAAAAATGGCGTGGGTACCATCAACCGCGCTCAACAAGCCCGTCACTTTGAATCCGGAAGTTTCACAAGTGCTCTCACTTCTACTCTACTTGCCTCAAATAATGCCCTTGGTGTAATTATACCACAGAGTAAGTATTATCAAGTTTCGACTGCTGATGGAGGCGCTGGGATCACTTTTGCAAACGCCTCTGCTATCGCGATTGATAGTGCCGGAAATGCTGATGTAGGCAAAGAATTTGGCATACGAGAATTCAAGGGGCAAATTGCCTTTAATGTTGGCACAGGTCAGTATGGACAGGCTCTGTGCATCTCCACCGCGGTAGGGGTTGCGGCTCCTGCAGTTACAATAGACACTGCAAACCAATCTGCTCCAACCCAATGTCCTACTGCTGACGAGTTTGTCAAGTAGTTTGTTGTAGAACCGATACTCCATATCGCAAAAAAAGCGTTGGCACTATCTGTTATGGTCCAACGCTTTTCTTATAAAGCGCTAACTTCTGCGAGAAGTGTAAGCAATGTTCAACACCAAAATCAGTTTCCTCAATCTGTTATTCCCGCCCAAAGGTATTAGACCCAATGGCTTCACGCTCCTGGAACTCATGATTGTGATGATGATGGGAATATTCTCTGCGGTTGCCATTCCCTATTTTATAAGTCAAATTGCCAAAGCCCGAGAAACATAGGCGTTGATGAACTTGGGTGCCGTTGCCCGCTCTCAACAGCAATATCATTACGTCCATGGTAGGTTTGCTGGAACTCTAGCAACACTCCAAGGAGATACGGGTCTTAATGTTACGAATAATAAATATTACAACTTTCTCGAACCGACCGCTGATGCCAGCAAAGTTAAGCATCAAATTGAAGCAAAGTCTAGTTCGGATCTAATCCGAAACTATGCCATCGGTATTTATCTGATTAACGATGGCTATGCTAGACAAACCTGTCAGGGATTAAACCCAGGCGATGTGGTCAACGTGGGTGATCTTCCTGCCGACAATTGTGTCCCTGATGGAAACAAAATCTATTAAAGTAGTTTATAAAATCTGCCCATCCTACGGACTCCCCCTTGATAAATAAGGGGGGATGTAGCGTAAAATTATGATGAGTTTAATTATATTTACCTACTAAGCAAAAAATTGTTCTTGCTTTGCAAGAGACAATCAAGCTAGTGCATTCGATCAACAAGGGAGTTCCGTGTTAGTCAATCAAATAGGGTAAAAGCGTTTTTTAATCATCAACTACGTTTAGTAAACCAGGACAAAAGCGATGCAATCACAACTGATAACTTTGCCATCCAGCAAAATTAAGGAAATTATTTTTCTTGTAGAAGAAGATGCCGAAGAGGGGTATATTGCCCAGGCTCTAGGACAGTCTATCTTTACCCAAGCTGACGACTTAGACTCCCTACGTTCAATGATTAAAGATGCAGTAGAATGTCATTTTACTGAACCAGAAGAACAACCTCAACTAATTCGCCTCCATATTGTCCGAGATGAGGTTTTCAGTTTATGAAACTACCTCGGGATCTTACAGGTGAAGCATTGGCAACCAAACTTAAGCGTTTAGGTTATCAAATAGTGCGACAGACAGGTAGCCATATCCGCTTAACGACCCAACAGGGCGGAGAACATCACATCACGATCCCCAATCATTCACCGCTTAAAATGGGAACACTCAATGCCATTCTTAAAGACATTTCTGCCCATTTCAAAATTAGTCGAGATAATTTGCTTCAACAACTATTTTGATGGATGAATAGGTAAATCGAATTAACAATAAGATGAAAACGTCTGGAAGCCTTGTTAATCCGTGACTCATGTGTAGAATGATTACATCTATCTAAGTAGGTGAGCGTAAATATTCATGAAATCCCCCCATCCTACGAACTCCCCCCTTAGTAAGAAGGGGGGCTGGGGGGGATAAAGCGTACAAGTCATGGTTAGTTTAATTACATCTACCTACTTATCAGGTATCGGGTTTTTACCAGTTTTTGGGCTGAAAGGAGTCGCCATTGAGGATAGCCCTCTTTCCTCAGACTGGGCAAGTCGATTTTTTACAAATCGTCAAAAGCCTTTAGCAACAAGGGTTTTAGGTGGTGTACTTGATCAGATATTACCATCCATAGTTGTCGAGTATTGAAAACCTTGAAATGCCTCCACTGTGTGACTTTTTATGTAGTACTGGAAAACTTTCTTTCCGAGATTCAGGAAAGAGGGATAGCAACGGTTTTGCCGGATTGGGCCATCACAAATAAGCCTTGGCGATACGCATATTTATCAGCTCCTGCTTCAATATCCATACCCGCTACAGCACCGTAAAGTTGTTTTTGGGTGTATTCGGGGAAAAAGTTACGGAAGCTTTGCAGATCTTCGATAAAATCTTTCACATCTTGGACGCTGAGTCTGCTTTTGACTTCCACCACTAGAGCGTAGTCTTGATTGAGCACCAAAATATCCACTTCTAGGGTGTCACCATTAAGGCGTTTTTTAACCCGTTGGCTGACTTGGTGGACGGGAATGCCATGCTCTAAAAATAAGGTTTCGCAGGCGGGAGCGACCATATTTTCCACAAACCGGCCCCAGGAGCCCCCTAAATCGCCGATTTCTTTGCGTAACTTCTTGAAGCCTTTTTCATTTTCGGTAGTAAATTGCTGGAGACGACGCTCGGTTTCTTTTTGGGCTTGGGCGACTTGTTTGAACAGGTCTAGGACTTCGTCTAGAGTGGTGGCCATGAAATATTTTTTTTAGCTGGCTGGTAGGATGAGAGGCCTACCCCATTGTAGTTCCGCTAAGGCAATGGAGTCAGATAACGAGAATGATACTTCCTGAGGGCAATTTTTCGGTAATCTGTAGTCTCAACAGTGAAAGCTAAAAATATCGGAGTTTTACCATGGTTGAACGTGATCAAGATTATCTAGAAAAATCCTTGCAACAGTTTGAGAGTTGCCCTTATCCAAATATTCCCATTGAAGAATCGCCCAAAAATAATTTGAAGTTACTCTACGAAAGTAGCTTGGTGACAGCTCGGTATCGTCGAGATGGGGTAGTGATTACAGATCTCGATAAGCGCGTAATGTTGGATGTGGCCTGTGGCACGGGGGCAACCACACTGACAATGGCGTTGGCAAATCCCGGAGCCGCGATTATTGGGGTAGATATTTCACCAGAATCAATTAAAATTGCTGAAAAACGCTTGAAATATCACAAAATTGAAAATGTCGAGTTTCATGTCCTGGCACTGGAAAACCTTGAGCAGTTGGGATTGACTTTTGACTACATTGGCGCCAATGACATTTTGTATTTACTGCCAGATTTGACGTTCGCTCTGAACCAATTAAGGAAGGTCTTAAAGCTAGATGGCATCATCCGGGGCAATCTCCATAGCTACTACCAACGATTAGCTTACTTTCGCTCTCAAGACTTATTTAAACAAATGGGCTTGATGGAAGATAATCCAGGTCAAACCGAAATGGAAATTGTACGCGAGTTTTTTGATTCACTTCACGATAATGTTGACTTAAAACTGCGTGCTTGGGGTAATAATTTCGACAAAAACGATCCTCAGCAACTTTTGAGTAACCATTTATTACAAAATGATAAGGGTTTTACTGTGCCCCAGTTACTAAAGTGCTTAGCAGATTCTGAGTTGGAACTTATCAGCATGGTGGACTGGCGAAACTGGAATTGGCGGCAGTTGTTTAAAGAGCCTGATAATCTACCAGCTTATTTAGCGATGGGTCTCGAAAATTCTGATATGGCAGAACAGCTTTGTTTCTACGAATTGATTCAACCCAATAAGCGGTTACTGGACTTTTGGTGTGGTCATCCTCAATCAGCCCAGTCCATAGAAAAAATAAACTGGAGAGACCTGAATTCAAAACAAGTTAAAATACATTTCCATCCATGCTTACGCTCGGAAACCTTTCAGAAGGCATTGCTCGAACCAGCGGCGATAATGCCGTTGAATTTAGGCACTTATTTTGGATTTTTGGTTAATAATGCTTGGGTAGACCGCTCTTTGATGACGGTGATTTTTGCTCCATTGCTCAACGCACCCCAAACGTTAGAATCACTGATTGATTGTTGGCGACAAGTCCGGCCGATTGATCCTTTGACCTTAAGTCCAATAGATGAAACAACAGCGACGCTAATCATGCAATCCGCCATTGCAGACCAGGAACAATTGGGGATTTTGATGCTGGAGGTTAGTACATATCAACTTCAGAATGCAAGTTGATTCTGCTCGACCAATCCGCCAGAATTGTCACAGAGCAAAGCATTCACAAGTTTGAGAAATTTTTGTGGAGGCGGTGATAGGTTAGCCGCTATCGCCGGGTATAGTCTTGTCATAAGGGTTCAGACAGTTATTCACATCCCCAACTACAAGGAAGAAGCAAAAATCATGGCTAGTAATTTTAAATTCAAACTCCTCTCTCAACTCGCTAAAAAACGTCAAGAAGGTGGTTTCACCTTAATCGAACTGCTCGTTGTTGTGATCATCATCGGTGTATTGGCGGCTGTGGCTTTGCCTAACCTCCTAGGTCAAGTGGGTAAAGCACGGGAAACCGAAGGCAAGAATGCCATTGGTACCATTAACCGTTCTCAGCAAGCTTACCACTTTGAAAAAGGTGCGTTTACGGGAGCTCTAACTGCCGCAGAATTGGCAGCTAACAATGTTTTGGGCGTTACGGTAGCGAGTCCCTTTTATGGTGTGGCTGTAAACGCAGGAAGCGCTACCACATCTAACTCCACTGCCGACACTATTGCCGGTGCAGCAAAAGGTACCCGCGCCTTTTCTGGTCGGATTGACTTTAATTCGACGGCGGGCACTTACGCGAGTATTCTCTGTCAGAGTGACGAGATTGCTGCCGCAGTGGCTGTTCCAACTTCAGTTACAGCTTGTGCCACCGACTGGACTCAACTGCGGTAGATAGATATGTTGTGAGTCTGACTTTAAGTCCGCTTCTTTTCTGTTTAAGGAGGCGGACTTTTGCTAAAAATGGGGATTGTATTTCCCTTACACGTATTTTTTATGGCTAGTAAGCCCTTTTTATACGGTTAAAGTTTATTTTATCGAAGGTACCTCCAAATTGAGAGTAGAAAGAAAATGAAATTTACTTTTGGGCTACCAAGGTTTTATTCACTACGAGACAGCAACTCTGGTTTCACCTTGATAGAGTTGCTGGTGGTGATTATAATTCTGGGTGTACTTACCTCTGTCTCTTTGCCGGCATTTGTCCGGCAAATTGGCAAGGCTAGGGAGAGTGAAGCAAAAATAAATTTGGGGACTGTGGTTAGGGCACAACAAGCCTATCATTTTGAAAAAGGTACATTTGCCGACACAAACTCAGTACTTTCCGTGAATGCATCTTTCTCTTCTCCTTACTATACTTTTCCGGATCCAGTATCTGCTGACAGTTCCTTTGTTAGACATCAGGCAGATACAATTGACGCTTTTATCCAAGGAACTCGCAATTACTCAGTGGGAGTCTACTTTAACAGCGGCACATACAGTATGATTATGTGCCAGTCGGCGAATGTTGGTGAACCTGTTCAAGTGCCGTTGTCGGCAAATGGTGTCTGTAGCAATAATGGAACTCGAGTAGAGTAGTTGTGGGTTAGAGGGGCAGTTAAGATGATGAAATTCTCTAAAATTGCGCAGCTAGTCCTGCCATTTTTATTTTTTGGGGCTGTGCTTTACTCCCAGGCTCAGTACTTAGCTCTTAATGGATCTTCAATAAGTTCCGATAATGTTGCAGAGGAAAATAAACTTAAAGCGGAGTTATTAATACAAAAAAAATTTCCAGCGGTAGGGTTTGATAACCTAATCGCAGATTGGTTATTTTTAGGTTTTATACAATATTTTGGGGATGAGGAAGCTCGGCTAAGAACAGGGTATGGTATAGTTCCTGATTATTTTGATGCCATATCAACAAGGGATCCTCGTTTCCTGGATGCATTTTTGATGCTTTCTACTGCAAGTTCTATCTATGCTGGTCAGCCTCAAAAAACAGTAGAATTCTTAGATAAGGCATTAAAATTCATCGACCCGAGTGTTTCTGGCCAAGCTCAGTACCTTTGGTACTACAAAGGCATCGATGAAATGTTATTTTTGGGTAATTTAAAGGGTGCAAAGCATTCTTTTCAAATGGCGTTGCAGTGGGCGAAAGAAGCTGATGAAGAAACCACTGCCCAACGAGCCCAGGAAATTATTAATTTTTTAAATACTAATCCTGACACTAAGCAGGCCAAGATAGCTGGTTGGTCTTTAGTGTTAAATAATGCTACAGATTCTAGAACCCAGCAATATGCCATTGATCAACTCAAACAACTGGGGGTTAGAATCAAGGTCAACCCCAATGGTCAAGTCACGATTGAGCCTCCAAATACTTGAGCCACATTTGCTGATAAGCCTTTTCCATTTCCCGCGTAAATTGCCGAGTATTCCAGAGGGGTGCTGTTTTTTTAGCTTGCCGTAACTTCCAATGAATGTTTTGGCGAAGAGCTTCATCTACCCCTAATTTGATTCCCCACTCCACATATTCTTGATCTGTCTCAGCAATTCCCTCCGTAATCCCAGCATTAATCATAAATGTGTAGCTGTTGCGGGCAGCGAACTGTTTCCCTACCTTAGTTACAATTGGTAACTCCATCCATAAAGCTTCCAGGGTTGTTGTTGCTCCGTTGTATGGGTAGGTATCCAGAATAACATCGGCAATGCTCAAATTAGCTCGATGGGTTTCTTCTAAGGGGCACATTTCAAGAAAATGTAAACGGTGTAAAGCAATGCCATATTCTTTTGCAATGGAGTTGAATAGGGGCTGAACAACCGTTTGATCCGCATTTCCTTTAATTAGCAAGCAACTATTATTAACCTGCTGGAGGACTTGCATCTGTAAAGCAATGGTATCTGGATGACGCTTAACGCCTCCCTGAACTGTCATATAAATAATCGTATTACTGTCAATGCCCAAATTTTCTCGCCGAAGAGTTGGCGTAGCGATCTCAAAGCCATCGACTGCTAAATAAGTTTGAGGTAAGCGCCAAATTGTTTCTTGATAATATTCTTGAGCATTGTCAGGTAAAACATAGGGATCAGCAATAAAATAATCCACAGAAGGTATTCCTGTTGCATCAAAGCCCAACCAAGTGGCTTGAATAGGAGCTGGCTTTAGGGCAAGGACTTGACAGGTAACAGCATGGGAAAAACTGTCTAAATCGATTAGAATATCAATCTTATCTTGTTCTATTTGGCTTGCAATTTGTTGAGGAGCATGGGGAAAGTTATAAATAGTATCAGCTTTTTCTTTAAACCAATTTTCGGTAATGTCATCTTCTTTTTGATTGATCAAATAAAGAGTAATATGAAATGAGTCGGGGTCATGATGGTAAATTAGCCAGCGGCTAAGCCAGCCAACGGAATGTCGTCTTAGCGTATGGGCAATGTAGGCAATTTTTAGTTTTCTGGGGTAAGTGGAATTGATAGTTAAGTCATGTTTTGACCAAGGCATCCAATGGGGAAGAAAATCAAAAAAGAGAGTCGCTAGCTTATTTTGTAATCTGCGTGAAAAAGAAGGTTCATCTTTAAGATATAAAAATGGAGAAGCGATACTATGTATACAACCCTTCATTAAATCATCTATTTGCTTATTGGATTCTTCAAGCATCCGCTGGAGAATGTTTGCGTAGTCTGGTAATAGACTTTGGGCTTCTTCCCATGCTCCCCGGTTAACTTGGGTATCGATAACCTTATAGTATCCAAAAGTTTTTTGTTGTAAACTGCTTGCTTTGTCCAAAAATTGTTGAGCGGATGTCAACATTTTGGCATAATCTTTTGCCAATGAGCTAAACCAAAATAACTGATTTATCAATGCTAAACTATCTGGCTTAAGGTTTAGGCAAACTTGAGTAATATCAACAGCGTAATGTGGCAAGTTTTTTTGGTATGCTATTTCAATGCTAGTTGACTTAAGAAAATCAATAAATTCATCAATATTTTCGACGTGCTGAGCCATGGCATACAGCATGTCAATGTTGCCCACAAAAGGATAGTTTAAAAAGTTATCAATAACTTTTGCCAGAGCTAGCAGATCAACATCCTGAGTTGAGGTGAATTTTAAAATCTCGGCAACCTGCCAATCATGTAAGTGCTGAGGATGGTAATATTCAAGCTGAATTTCCAGATCAATTAAGTACAATAAATTATTTATTAAATTGGGTTCAATTTCTCGGATATGGCCACGAATGAGCCAACTTAAGTGTAAATTGTCGATTTCTACTTGATGTATCGCTTCCAATTCCAGAATGTTGATTAATTTATTTGTCCACTCCTCAATTTGATCTTTATCCCCCTGACTCATCACTAAGAGCCAAGTTGTTTGAGCTTCTGTTTCTTTTTCCTGTAACAGATAGGCAAGACCTAAATACCAATAATATTCAAGATCATTCGCATTTTCTTGAAGGAAGCCTTCTAAAATAGCGATGGCTGCCTCATAATCCTCCGCATTGATTAATGCCTTTACTTGGTCTAGCATAGTCATTTTTCACCTATCTCCCAGGAATCTAAGGATTCATTCTATCCTTATTCTGGCGACTCATCTTCTGTTAGCTAACGTTGTCTTAGATACTTATCTCTACAATGGTCTAACTACAACCCTAGAAACCCTTTGGATGGAAATCCCCCTCGTCACTAGAGTTGGCGAACAATTTGCTGCCCGCAACAGCTACAGCTTTATGATGAATGCAGGCATCACCGAAGGTATCGCCTGGACAGATGAAGAATACATCGAATGGGGCATTAAACTCGGCACCGATGAAAACCTCAGAAAAGAAATTAGTTGGAAACTCAGACAATCCAAAAAAACATCACCCCTTTGGAATGGCAAACAATTTGCCCGTGACATGGAAGACGCTTACCGCCAAATGTGGGAAATTTATGTTGAAAAAAATCAAAAAACATAGGCAGAGAATTAACGCCACTTGAGCACATTGGGGGTTTCATGGCCTGGGTTGTGGTTTCAGGATGTAAGTAACGCATGGGATCATTTCCCTATGAGCTATCTGGAACAATTATTGTCTGAGTTTTGATTTAAGAATGGAATTGATATCAAAGGTCAACTTTGCGGCAAAGCCATTATCAAGTCTGTTTTGGTAAAATCATCACCTTTGAACAATAAGGGTTCGCCGCGTAATTTTGCTAAGGCATAAGCAAAACAGTCTCCGAAGTTCAACCCTGCAGGATGGCGACCTTTACCGTACTGTAGCCAGGCCGAAAACGCTACCTGCGCTGTTCTGCTATCGGCAGCGATAATTTCGATTCTGGCGAGCAGGAGCAATTGTTCTAGCTCCTGAGTGCCGGCTTGGCCCAGTCGAGATTGTATTACCATCATGGTCTCTAACCAATTGGCGGCAGACATGACGTTGTTCGACTGGTTAGCCAAAACTTGAGCATGGGATTCCGCTTCTGCTTCGGAGAAGAGAATACAAACTAGAGCGGACGTGTCTACTACCATCGGTTTGGTTTTCTTTAAGTTGGAATTCCGTTCTGATCATAGCCAATAATAGCATCACTGTTTCTCTTTTCCAGTTGAGGCAAGACACTACAGCGGTGACTGATTTCCATAATAGCTACAAACTTTTCATTTGACGTAAGTTCGGTTTTATTGGTCGTTTTATCACGAAAATCTTCCAGAAGACAAATCACTTCATCATTAATTGAGTGGTGATTAACTTCAGCTTGTTGTTTTAGCCAGTTGTATAAATCATTGGAAACATTTTGCAGGGTAAGGGCTTTCATTATTTCTCTCTGTATAAGGGCCTAAGATAATTTTACCTGCTTCAGATGGCGATCTACTTGGACAGATAAAGAATACGTCGAATGGGGAATCAAACTCGGCACCGATAAAAACCTCAAAAAAGAAATCAGTTGGAAATTACGACAAGCCCCAAAAACGTCCCCTCTCTGGAACGGCAAACAATTTGCCCGCGATATGGAAGACGCCTACCGTCAAATGTGGGAAATTTATGTTAACGAGAAAAGACAAGATACTTAGGTATTGATGAGGCACGTTGTTATTATGTTATGTAGATGTAATCTTGCCTGCTTTATTTCCCCCAGCCCTCCTCACCAAAGCTCTGGGTACTAGGGGGGATTTCATCAATTTTTATATTCACCCACTGATGTAAGCAACAAATTAGGAGTAATCAATCATGGTAGCCTTGACTAAAAAAGCTCTAACATCCCCTGAGAACCAAGATAATCATTATAATCCTGAAGAATACTTGATATTAGAAGAAAAAGCAGAAACCAAACATGAATACTTTAACGGAAAAATTGTAGAAATGGCGGTTGCAACCGTTAACCATAACAGAATTAGTGGCAATATTTATGCTCACTTAAATTTCCTTTTGAGAGATCAAAAAAGTGAAGTATTCATGAGCGATGTAAAAGTATATATACCTGAATATAACGTTTATACGTATCCTGATGTGATGATAGTTGCTGATAAACCGATTTATCAAGAAAAAAGTAACACAACCATTCTTAACCCTCTGGTAATTATCGAAGTGCTTTCCCTTTCTACCCAAGACTATGACAAAGGGCAAAAATTCAAATATTATCGCTCTGTTGAATCTTTACAAGAATATATTTTAATTGATCAATATGAATATGAAATTGAACAATTTGCTAAAAATCAACAACAAAAATGGGTTTTGACGGAGTATAAAAATCAAACCCAAACCCTTAAATTAGAATCATTAGCAGGGCAAATTCCCCTTAAAGACATCTATCATAGAGTTGATTTTTACCCACTACAGGAAACAAAATAAGTAGGTGGGAGTAAATATTTATCAAATCCCCCCGTCCTACGGACTCCTCCCTTACTAAAGCGGAGTTGGGGGGGGAAAGCACAGGGTAAAAGTATCTAAATTATCAAACCCATATCTGGCAATGGTTCTGGGCTTTGGTGAAAAACTCAGGTAACTTCTCAAACCCTTGTCTAGTCTGCTTTTTAAAAATTAGATGCGTAGCTCCTGTCCCATTTGGAATGGCAAACAACTATCGTTAAATGTGGGAAATTTATGTTGAAGAAAATACATAAAGCCCACTCTTATAAATTATTTTTCAGGATACCAACTATCATCAAGTAACTGTTCCAAAGAATAGGGACAACGATCAGGGAATTGCTTTTTGTCTAATCCTGTTTTTTGAATAACTAATCTCTTTGCAACATTGTAAACACTTTCTAATTCCTGATTTAGCTTATTGTTTAATGTCGTGGTTAAATTATTATTTAAATCGTCTCGAAAAGCAATTATTTCCCCCATCCAATGACGATAGTTTATCTCATATTCTTCTTGCCAATATTCTAGCAGTAGAAGATGAACGATAATTTGTCTTAATAGACTTCTAACTTTATTAAAACTATTTTTGCCCAACTCTTCTAACGCCTCAATTAAATTTTCTAAATCCAAGTTATTGAAGTCATTATTTTTCAATAGTTTTAGTGTTTCTTGCAACCAGAGATAATCATCAATTTCATATAACTTTTGTAGTCGATTCTTCGTTAGAATAGCCATAAGTATAAATCCTAATTTATCTGGACTATAAAAGGAAACAATGATTTGATTGTCGCGTAATGTGCCATAAAGTCAAGAATTTTTCTAAAATAACAGAGTCAAACTATGTCATTAAAATAACATAGTTCGCCGATTCTAGAATGAAGTGCATCACCTAGAAGCTTCCCGTAGAGGGGCTCATAGGATAGTCTGATGTTTACCACAACAAAAAGACACCCTATGAGCTATACCCAGCTTAGCGCTTCTGAACGACATCAAGTTTACGA
>JBGSZT010000027.1:0-34757 GCA_041750255.1 Synechocystis sp. | reverse complement strand
GGAACGTTTGATGCAAAAGTTACGACGGATTCGCGATAAGTCCCATTTATTCCAGAAGGCTTTCGATTTTCCCGAGGCTTATCGCACCAGCAACCAGGTAGACCGCCCCATGAACTATCTTGATCGTTTACTCTACACAATGCAGTATTTTCACGGTCAACCTGAAGCCGCAGAGCTTTCTGTTCGGTCTCTAGCCCTACTCTGGAACTTTCATCCCTATTGTCGCAAAACTCGAACCCTTAATATTGTCGCAAAACTCGAACCCTTAAGGCAGGAGTCCTCTGTCCCTTTGAAGAACTCAATGGCTTTCGTTACCACGATAACTGGCTCAAAAATCTGATGATTACTTCCTCCCTTAACGGTCGTAGACCCCGCATTTATACTTAACACAAACTCAGTTGGAACTAGAATTAATTAACCCTGTCGGTGCTCTCTAAACAAGCCTTTGACGATTGTTATGGCAACCAATTCTCATCTAATAATCGATCTAGGTTGGCAATAGGTGACTCAGGAAAAGTACTTAGAGGAAGCTCAGTTTTATCGCTAATGATTTCTCGACTATCTTGATAACATTCAAAAAAAACTGATTTAATATGCGGTTTTAAACTAGGACTCGCCTTAAGCAATTTATTAATTTGCTTACGAAAATTACGAATTTCTCCTTTCCAATGACCTTGATTATTCTCTCTTTCAGATTCCCAGTATTTTAATTTTAGAAGATGTCCAATTAGCCTTATTAGTAAGCTTTCTAGCTTTTGTTTATCTCGGCGACTCAAATCTTCGACCTCTTCAATTAAATTCTCTACATCCAGCGATGAAAAATCTCGATGTTGTAACTGCTTTACCGTCTCCAGCACCCAAAGATTATAGTCTGTTTCGTATAGAGTATTTTGGGTTCTCACCAGTTTCTGCGCCATTAATTTAGCCTCCTTGCTACTCCTTTAGATATGCTAATTTAGATTCCACTATTTCACCAATAAATAAAGAAAACAATAAAATGTTAGCGTATCGTTTGTACGGCCAGAACCGCATTCTGTCCACCAAAGCCAAAACTAAAACAAAGGATATTCTCTAAATGGGTCAGGGTTGCGGCTTGAATCAAGTTTAAATCATTGTCTGGCTGATTCAGTCCTACTAGGGGCGGTAATTGTTGAGCATGCAGAGCCATTAAACTTAAGGCGACACCCAAGGCTCCCGAGGCTCCTAGGGTATGGCCGGTAGCACCTTTGGTCGCACCCACCGCGATGTTTACCGGAAAACAATGGTGGATCAGGTCGGCCTCTCGCCGGTCATTGAGCCTTGTTCCCGTCCCATGGGCATGGATAAATTGAATATCAAAGGCAGAGAGTTGACTGCGCTCTAGGCATTGCTTGACGGCGCAGATGGCACTGCGATTATCGGGCGCGGGAGCTATGCCATGGCTGGCATCACACGTCATGCTCCAGCCAGCAATTTTGCCGTAGATCCTGGCGCCTCTTTGTTGGGCATGGTCTGCCGCTTCCAGCACGAATAATGCGCCCCCCTCCGCCAAGACCAGACCGTCTCGTTTTTGATCAAAGGGATAACAGCCCGTTTTGGCCAAGGCTCCCATTTGGGAAAAGCCCGCCAGGGTTAGGGGTGTAATCGGAGTTTCAACGGCACCGACGATTGCCTGATGACAACGACCCTGACGAATCAAGTCCACCCCATTGGCGATCGCCCAAAGTCCCGTCGCGCAGGCCGTCATGGGAGAAAGCGCTAATTCAGCTCCTCCCAGGGACCGAACCGTTAAGGCCGCGGCTTGGTCAGGCAAATACTCAAGCCAAGGGATTTCCCCTAAATTGGGTGAGCGTGCCCATTGCTCCCACCGGCCCTGGGCACCCCGACTTGACCCTACCACCACGGCACAGTTTTCTAGGGGCAACTTTAGTTCCGCATCGGCGAGGGTTTCTTCTACAAGGCTGGGAACCAAATTGTCTAAATGGCTGGGTTCTGTCCCGATTAGGCCCAGGGGTAGAGGCGCAAAATCTAAAAATGGCTGGGCAATCTTAATGCCGGTTTCTCCCCTCAATAGGGCTCCCCAGGTTTGAGCGAAAGACCCCAAACAGGTCCGCAAACCGATGCCGGTCACTACCACATCCACGGGGGCTATCCTAGTTCCCGCCGACCTTCTAGGGCCCTGGCTAGGGTTAATTCATCGGCATATTCCAAATCTCCGCCCACCGGCAGACCAAAGGCAATGCGGGTAACTTTGGTAAAGGGTTGCAGAAGTTTGCCGACATAGAGTGTTGTGGTCTCTCCTTCTACATTGGGACTGAGGGCCAAAATAATTTCTTTGATCTTTCCCTGTCCCACTCGTTGAACTAAAGCCTGAATTGTTAATTGTTCGGGACCAATACCATCAAGGGGTGAAATCACGCCACCTAGAACATGATACTTGCCGCCGTATTCTCGGGTTTTTTCCAGGGCAATGACATCACGGGCATCGGCGACGACACAGATTGTTTCGTCATCTCGGTTGGGATTACGACAAATATCACAGACGGGATCGGCGGAGAGGTGAAAACAAACTTGACATAGACCCACCTTTTTTTTGGCATCTAGTAATGTCTGAGCTAAAAGCTGTATTTCGGTTTCCGGGCGTTTAATCAGATGAAGCGCCAAACGCTGGGCTGTTTTAGGACCAATACCCGGTAGACGTTGTAATTGTTCGATTAAACGCGCCAAGGGGGGAGTATAAATGATTCGGACTCCTCAAAAAAATATAGGATCTTTATTTTAGGTTTCGCTGAACCAAAGTTAAGGATAAAGGCGTTTTTCCTTGGCGATCATCCGAGCGGCAATCGCCCCTCCAATAAAGCCAAAGAGATGCCCTTGCCAAGAAATTCCATCCCGAAGAGGCAATAGGCCCCAAAGGGCGCCACTGTACAAGAAAAATACCAGAACAGACAGGGACATACTGGCTAAATTTCGCTGAAAATAGCCTCGCAAGAGCAGAAAACCTAGATAACCAAAAATAAGAATGCTCGCTCCGATGTGCATAGAGTTGGGCGCACCAAAGACCCAGGTTCCTGCCCCACCAATAAGCATGGTCAAGAAAGTAACAATCCAAAAATCACTGGTTTCTTGGAGCATCACTAACCAGCCCAGTATCACAAAGGGAATGGTGTTGGCAATTAAATGACCCAACCCTCCGTGTAAGAAAGGAGCAAACAAAATTCCGCGCAGGCCAATAAAACTATGGGGACGAATGCCAAATTGGTCTAACTGATGATCGAAAAGAAAAACATCTAAAAGTTCTAGAATCCAGAAAATAGCAACAAAACTGGCTAGAATTTGCCATTGATTTTGGAAAATTTGAGCAAAGGAGGGTTTAGGGGATTGACTCATGGCTAATTTAGAGGGCTACAACGATTTCAATACATTGGCGATCGCCTCTTGGGGAGACTTATCTTCGTAGGGCGGGACTTGGCGAGCATCGGTAATCAGCCAATCGAGGGCTGCCGCCTGAACATCGATGGCCGCACCGGTTTTATCTACACAATAGCGACCAAACACCAGTTTATCCACCAGACGAACCCCTGGGCCCAGGCGGGAATATTCAAAAATCACGCTATTATCCACTACCGCACCACTACAGATCCAGCAACTGGGACCAATCATGCTTGGGCCAATAATCTTGGCTCCATCTTCGATACGGGTCATGCCACCGATATACACCGGCCCTTCAATCTCTACCTTGTCCCAATTTACGGCTACATTCAATCCTGTAAAGACACCGGGTTTGACTTCGTTACCGGGAATCGCAACATTTTTTATCTCCCTGAGCAACACTCCGCGAATCGCTTGCCAATAATCCGGGACTTTGCCAATATCCACCCATTCAAAATCCATATTAACCGCATAGAATGGGGCTCCCTGGGCTACTAATTGCGGAAATAAATCGCCTCCGAGGTCATACTCTTGATTGGCGGGAATATAGTCAATGATTTCCGGCTCAAAAATATAAATTCCCGTATTGATTTGGGTACTCAAAGCCTCTTCAACCGCTGGTTTTTCTTGAAATGCTTGGATACGCCCCGCCTCATCCGTCACGACTACGCCATAGCTAGAAACAATTTCCTTGGGCACTGACTTGGTGACAATGGTGGCGATCGCCCCTTTTTCACGATGAAATTTCAGCGCCGCCGTTAAATCTAGGTCGATTAACGCATCACCACAAAGTACAACGAAAGTATCATCAAAAAAGGGATTAAAGTCTTGGATTAGTTTGAGTCCTCCCGCCGAGCCTAGGGCTTTGCCCACTAGGTTACCATCGACGATACTACCCTCAAAGGAATAAGCTATTTGTACGCCAAACCGCTGACCATCTCGAAAATAGCCCTCAATTTCTTCAGCCAGATGGCTCACGTTGACCATAATTTGGTCGAAACCATGTTGACGCAACAATTCCAATAGAAATTCCATCACTGGTTTTTGCAGGATGGGAATCATGGGTTTGGGAATGGTATGAGTGATAGGACGGACTCGTGTTCCTTTACCTGCGGCCAAAATCATGGCTTTCATTGTTATTTTCCTCAAACCAGCTTATCTTGCACATCTTACCATTTTGCTTGAGGCTAGGATATTGCCAACTCTCCTAGCAAGAAAGTCTGAGAGTCAACCGGAACATCTAAAATGATGAACAGAATTTATATTTTCCCGACTCTTTGCGGAGATTTGAATCGGTTATGTTCCAATGGAAACAGGTTGATGCTTGCCACACAAACCAACTCCGCTCAGAGTTATTTGATGAAGCTAGAATTGATAAACCCTATTTGATCCTTATTATCACCTCCTGCGCGATCGCCACGTTTGGCCTCTTGTCCAATAGTGCGGCGGTGATTATTGGGGCTATGGTGATTGCCCCCTTGATGCTACCGATTCGGGCTGTTGCCTTTGCCGCCCTAGAAGGAAACCCTCTACTGTTTCGCCTTGGTTTCTTGTCGGTAACGGTGGGAACCCTACTGGCGGTGATCCTTTCTTGTTCGTTGGGTTGGTTGGCGGGAATCAGCAACTATGGCAGTGAGATCCTGGCTCGCACCCAGCCGACCCTCTTGGATTTGGGTATTGCAGTAACGGCTGGAGCCGTCGGGGGCTACGGCAAAATCAATGCTAAAGTCTCTGGCAGTTTGGCTGGAACGGCGATTTCTGTGGCCTTGATGCCTCCCATTTGTGTCATTGGCTTAGCCTTGTCCCAGGGCAATTGGGGGTTGAGTAAAGGCGCTAGTTTGTTGTATTTGACCAATTTACTCGGCATTGCCCTCGCCTGCATGATTGTCTTTGTCCTTGCGGGCTATACCCCCCTTCAGCAAGCCCAACGGGCATTAGTAGGGGCCGTCACGTTAACCTCGTTACTTTTGTTTCCCCTGGGTTTAAGTTTTGTTGAGCTGGTCAGCAATGCCCGCCTGCAAACTAACTTAAAAAAAGCCCTACTCAACCGAACGATTACCTTTCAACGCATGGAATTGGTCGATCTCAACATTAATTGGTTGCAAAGGCCGGCGGAGGTTCGCCTGACGGTCTATGCCAAGGAACCCGTCACCAGTCGACAAGTGGAACTCTTGGAAGTCTTTTTAGAAGACCATATTGGCAAGCCCTTTCGTCTTATTTTTATTGTGAGCTATGTAGAGGAGGTGAGAAGCCAACCCCCCCTGATTTCTATTCCCTTAGACGGGAATAAATAAACTGGTTTTGTCCCACAAAAAACCCTGGTCTAAGAACCAGGGCCTATCTAGGAGAACTCAATGTCAATGGAAGGTACCGAAACCCCTAACGCTTACGCCACGAGTGATGAGATACGGGAATAAATCTTAGGCTTTCGTTTAACCCTACACTCCCTTACCCTAGGCGATATATTAATTTTTGTCAACAGGTATTGACGCTGGGCCCCTTTGTGCATTCTTGGAACGGGGTCTCAGGGCATCAACGAGGAAGTTTGTTCGAGTTCCTTGAGGCTGTGGGGGGCAAAACTCGTTAGAAATTGCCATCCTAAAAACAAGGCCAGGGTCACCATATAGGACACCAGCGAAAGCCAGAGAAAATGATTGTTTTGCCAATAGGCCCCTGCCGTGAGCCAAGGCAGATATCCGCCAAAAAAGGCAATTAATACGCCGTTGCGTAGGATTTTTCCTTCTTTTAGACCAATGAAATAGCCTTCCAGCATAAAGGCGATCGCCGTAATTTCTAGCAGGGGCAATAGCCAAAAACTATACTCCGTCAAACTGCGGTTGATTTCTTCATGATTCGTGAGCAGACCAAAAACGAGATCGGGGTAAAGGATGGCACCGAGGGCAAACCCGAGGGCAATGAGCAAGGTGGTGACCATGGAGGTGAAGATTAATGGGCCCAATAACTCCGTTTGACCTTTACTTTTGAAATTTCCCGTCAGGGTTTGGGTGGTCATGCCCACTCCCTGAATTGTGAACTGGCTCAATAGAGCAATTTGTAATAATAAGCCATTTTGGGCTAGCACCGTCGTCCCTAGGCTCGAACTCAGGTTGGTAAAGAGCGCATAGGTGGTAATCAAGGCCAGAAACCGAATTAAGATATTACCTTTAAGCAGTACTGTTTCCTTTAACGTCTCTCGATGCCAAAAATCCTTTAGAGCCTCGGCGATCATCCCCCAGGAAACACTGAAGGCGATTGCCAATAGGCCAACCGCAAGGGCTAAATATTGACTCCAAGCCGTGGCCATCCCCGCTCCCGCACTGGCCCAGCCCCAGCGGTTGATCATCAAATAATCTAGGCCCACATTGGATAAATTGCCGACCAAGGAGATGATTAAAACAATGCCGTTGCGTTCTTGACCTAAAAACCAGCCAATGAGCACAAAATTCAACAAAACCGCCGGCGCTCCCCAAATCCGTCCATAGAAATAATCCACTCCAGAAATTTCCACTGTGGGAGAGCCACTCAATAGAGCAAAGCCAAACTTTTGCAATGGATATTGCACCGCCAAAATAATCAGCCCGATCGCCAGGGCAATGACCCCACTGCGTAACCCGGCGGAAACTACGGCAACGGCATTATTGGCCCCAAAGGCCTGGGCAGTGAGAGCTGTGGTGCTGGTGCGTAAAAACTTTAGAACCCGATAAAGGTAGTCAAACAAAATAGAGGCCAGAATCACCCCCGCCAAGTGACTAATATCAGCCAAATGCCCCAAAAAAGCCGTATCGACTAAGCCGGCCAAGGGCACCATCATGTTAGATAACACAGCAATACTGGCTAGGCGAGAAAAACGAGGCAAAAATTGAAATCGGTCGGGAAGTGCAACGGAAATAGCCATAGATAGCCATAAATCAAAGCTTGAATTTTTATTGTGACTCAGGTTTTGCTCAGAATCCAGCGGGGCAAATTCTGCCGTGAGGCTATGCCGGACTTTGCTAGGATGGGAAGCAACATTCAAAACACTGTTGACCCTGTATCCTGAGGAAATTTCGTGACCGTTCGCGTTCGTATTGCTCCAAGTCCCACTGGTAATCTTCATATTGGTACTGCAAGGACGGCGGTATTTAATTGGCTCTACGCCCGTCGTCACGGTGGTCAATTTATTCTCCGCATCGAAGATACTGACCTCGAACGCTCGAAATCGGAATATACCGAAAATATTCAAGCCGGACTGCGCTGGTTAGGCTTAGCTTGGGATGAAGGCCCTTATTTCCAGACCCAACGTCTCGACCATTATCGTAACGCCATCCAAACCTTGTTAGACAAGGGACTAGCCTATCCCTGCTACTGCACGGCTGATGAATTGGAGCAAATGCGGGAACAACAGAAAGCACGAAATTCAGCGCCCCGCTACGATAACCGCCATCGTCACCTCAGCCCTGAGCAAAGGGCCGCTTACGAAGCCGAGGGACGCAAACCCGTGATCCGTTTTCAAATTGAGGATGGAGCAACCATTACCTGGCACGATCAAGTACGCGGCAAAATGGTCTGGAAGGGCAGTGACCTCGGCGGTGACATGGTGATCGCCCGGACCCCAGACGCGGGTACGGAGGGGTTTGGACAACCCCTCTACAATTTGGCGGTGGTGGTGGATGACATTGATATGGCCATCACCCATGTAATTCGCGGCGAAGACCATATTGCTAATACCGCTAAACAAATTTTGCTTTATCAAGCCTTGAATGCCTCGGTGCCGGAATTTGCCCATACGCCCCTAATTTTGAATGCAGAGGGCAAAAAATTATCTAAACGGGATGGGGTAACTTCCATTGATGATTTTCGGCAGATGGGATTTTTACCCCAGGCTTTGGCGAATTACATGACGCTGTTGGGTTGGACTCCCCCGGATTCGACCCAGGAAATTTTTAGTTTGGCGGAGGCCGCCGAGCATTTTAGTTTAGAGCGGGTCAATAAAGCCGGTGCTAAGTTTGATTGGGACAAGTTGGATTGGATTAATAGTCAATATCTGCATGCTCTCCCAGCGGACGAATTAGTTGATTTGTTACTGCCCTACTGGCAAGAGGCAGGATACCCCCTCGATGGCGATCGCCAGTGGTTGGAACAACTAGCCCGGTTGATTGGGCCCAGCCTGACCCGTCTTAGCGATGGAGTTAAGGAAAGCGCTTTGTTGTGGGGAGACACCCTTACCTTGCAGGATGATGGTCAAGGGCAATTAGTTTTGCCCGGTGCCAAGGAAGTTCTCTTCCAGATCGTTGCCATCCTTGAGCAAGAGGACTCCCTCAGCGAAGACAGCGCGAAAGCCTATATTAATCAGGTGACTAAAGCCTTGGGGGTCAAGAAAGGTGTAGTCATGAAATCTCTACGGGCCGGGCTGATGGGAACCGTCCACGGCCCCGACTTGATCCAATCGTGGCTGTTGTTTCATCAAAAAGGATGGGACAAACCCCGCTTAACCCAAGCCCTCGCTACCCTATAAACTTCTCTGCCATGGCCAAATCCCTCACCAAAGCCCAGCAGGAAGTTCTGGCTTGCTTACAAAGCACTCCCCAGGAAATTAGCGCCCAGCAATTGCACCTTGAACTGCGGCAAAAGGGCGCTCGCATTGGGCTGGCTACGGTCTATCGTACTCTCAAATCCCTCCATCTCCAGGGGGTTATCCAAGAGCGAATCACCCCCAATGGTGAGTCTTTGTATCATGTTATTGCCGATGCGCCCAGCCATTATCATCACCTCAATTGTGTCCGTTGTGGTCAGGCGATCGCCCTAGAGCATTGCCCCCTCAATCAGCAATTTACTGAATGGTGTCGAGCCCAAGACTTTAAGCTCTACTACCACACCCTGGAATTTTTCGGTTTGTGCCATCGCTGTCAAATTTCGACTAGCGTGCCCGCAGAATAACCGCACATTCAACGTGGGAGGTTTGAGGGAAAAAATCCGCTCCCTGCACCCAGGTCAATTGGTAGTCACTGTCCGCACAGAGAATGCGTAGATCCCGCGCTAGGGAGGCGGGTTGGCAACTCATGTACACCAAGGTCGAGGGTCGTAGAGCCAACAGTTGGGTCAAGACCTGGGGATTACAGCCCTTACGGGGAGGGTCAAGGAAAATTACATCGGGAATGGCGGATAGTTGGGTGAGATGATCTTCCACTTTGCCGGTAATAAAGGTGGCGTTGCGGATGCCATTCAGCGCCGCATTTTCCTCCGCTTGCAACACCGACGCTTCATTACTTTCAATGCCGATCGCCGAGTTGAGCCGTTGAGCGAGGGGCAAAGTAAAGGTTCCCACACCACAGTAGGCATCCACCAGGGTTTCTGTTCCTGTCAAGGAGAGTTGCGCCATAACCCGCTCTAGGAGTGATTCCGCCGCTTCCGTGTTGATCTGAAAAAAGGTATTGCCCCCTAGATTAAAATTAAGCCCCGCAAAAATTTCTCGACAGGTGCTTTGTCCGGCAATGGTTTGGGTCTGGGCACCAAAAATCAAATTATTAGATTCCGGCTGGAGGTTAAGAGCGACCCCCACCAGATTTTCATAACGGCCCAACCAAACTTCCGACTGAGCCTCCAGGTTGGGCAGAGACGCCTGGGCACTAATCAGAGTCAATAAAATTTCCCCGGTGCGGCGACCAATGCGAAAGGATAAATGACGTAATTTCCCGCGTTTTTCGGCTTCATCGTAGATAGACCAGCCCTGGAGCTGGATATCATCTTTAATCTCTTTCAGGAGTGGATTAAGCCGACTATCCTGCACAGGACATTGATTGAGGTTGATTAATTTATGGCTTTGACGGCGATAGTAACCGGCTTGTACCTGCCCCGTGCTGGAGCGAGCGAGGGGATAGCTGACTTTATTGCGATAGCCTAGACTCTGGGGCGCGTAAAGCAAGGGTTGTAGAGGAATATCGTTAAATCCGCCAATCCGCTCTAGGGTATCGATGAGTTGTTGTTGTTTTAGGTCAGCCTGAAAAGGTTCTTCAATGTGTTGCCACTGACATCCTCCACATTTATCCGCCACAATACAAGAAGGGCGCACCCGATGGCGCGAGGGTTCAAGGATGCTCTGGATTTGTCCCTGGGCATAGTTTTTTTTGAGGTGAACCAAGCGGACGGATAGGCGATCGCCAGTTACGGTATCAGGGACAAAAACCACCTGATTATTGATGCGGCCCAGACCTTCTCCGGTATGGCTTACGCCCGTAATCTCTAGCTCAATAATCTTGCCCTGTTGTAAATCCGAATCGTACATAATTTGAGGAGGCATCCCAATGCAGGTAATCCTCTAGTTTAGCTCCCTTAGTTTAGTATGGAACTACGCAAGTCCATGGAGGTGCATGATGACGGATCTATCCCAGGCCAATAGCTTTGGGGATTGGGCGGCGATCGCCATCCAGCAACATTACGAAAAAATTTATAAACACGAAAAAAAAGTTTTACAGGACAAAGACCCCGAAGAACTACACCAAATGCGTGTGGGAATGCGACGATTACGAACCGCCATGGTCGGATTTCAGCGAGCTATTCGTTTACCCAAAGGTGTTAATGAAAAAAAGGTCGGTAGGATTGCCCATGTCCTCGGTCAATTACGGGATAATGATGTTCTACAAATGACCTTGAACGAGGGTTATCGCCCTCATCTTTCCCTAGCAGAACAAGAACATTTAGACAAAGTAATTGCAATTCTTATTCAACGGCGACCCAAGGCCCTGAGAGCGACGAGGCGCATTCTCACCCACATTAGCTACCTAAATTTTAAAAATAGCCTAGAAACCTGGCTCGCAGAGCCCCAGTTAACGAGTTTGGCTGATTATCCCATGACGATGATTTTGCCAGATTTGCTCATGCCCCAATTAAGCCAATTTTTACTCCATCCCGGCTGGCTAGTGGGAGGAGATGCGACGGATCTAAACATCGGGCGTCTGGGAGCAGAGGACGAAGCAACCCTGCACGACCTACGCAAAGAAGCCAAGCGAACTCGTTATCAAATGGAACTTTTTACACAATTTTATAACGAAGACTATCAAGTTCTAATTGAACGAGTGAAATCCCTGCAGGACATTTTAGGGTCTCTTCAGGACAGTTGTGTCCTACGGCAAATTGTGGCGGGTGCTTTTCGGGACAACCCAGAGTTGATCATGCCAGGGTTTGAAGACTGTTTATTATCCCATCGTCATCAACAGTGGCGGGACTGGTTGCCAATTCAGGCTTATTTTATCAATCCTGAGCATCGAGCGCAGTGTCGAGACCTTTTACTTCGCCCCGTGCAAAGTTAGGGGACTTGACCCGATCTGTCAAAAATCTGCGGTATGATTCGCAATAGGCTGGACTATCGACATAGCCTAGCCACCCTATCAAAAACATTTTTAAAAAACGAGGTTAACAACCCATGCCCTATACCAAAGAAGAAGGGGGACGATTGAATAATTTTGCAGTTGAACCCCCGGTTTACCGCGCCAAGGCTCTTACCGACACCGAAAAACGCAACTATATTATTTTGACAGGAATTACTCTTTTGCTGGTGGGCGGGCTCATTGTCGTAGCCCTTGTTGCCTCTGGCGCAAAATTCTAACCCCAGGTATTTTAAGCCATCAGCGTCTGGTGGCTTATTCGTTGATTAACCTTCAAACATGGAGCCCTGCTTCTCCTAGCAATGCCCTCAGGCGATCGTTTTCCGCCTCCGCCACCTCAGCCCGCAATTTTTCTTGGTCAGCCCGTTCTGTTTCCCGTTCTGCTCGCAGTGTTTCCCGTTCTGCTCGTAGCTTTTCCTGCTCAGCCTGGGCCGCTAACTCCACCGTCGTAAGAAATCGCCGTCCATCTGGATAATACACCTGCAATGTTTCAGGGGTTAACTCGAAGCGGATACCCAAGCGGGGACTGATCCAATGGGCCATCTCCTCGATTACCGTCAATTCTCCGCTTTGTCGTTCCAGTCCGGTTAACTCGTTCTCGTCTGGATCATAAATATAGTATTCTTCTACGCCGTAATGATCATAGAATTTTAGCTTCTTGGTCATTTCTTTGAGGGTGTTGTCCGGTGACAAAATTTCAAAAACCACCTGGGGCGGTTGATTATTTTCCTGCCACTGGCGATAGGACCCTCGCTTGCCCTTGGGCCGCCCCAAGACCACCATGACATCTGGCGCGACCCGAATTTCAGGATGACCTTCCACCGGATACCACAATAGATCGCCCCCCACAAACACGTCTGTATCTTTGGCGAATAGACACTCCAGGTTTTCCTTCAGTAAGACTATCCACTGAAATTGTTCCGTATTATCGGCCATGGGTTGTCCGTCGCTATCGGGGTAAATCAATTCTCGGTCGAGGGCTACGGTCATGGGTTTAATCCTCGCAACTTTTTCTTTAGTCTACCGACTGCACGGCTAATTTGGAGATCGCCTAAATTGAAGCTCTTTTGTGGGAGCCAACATCCATAAATACTTTTCGGGCCATGAAAAAACACCCAGGCGTCTTTCCGTGTTTCGACTCTGGGTGCTTTTTCTAATCTTTCCTCACACTCCTTAAGTGTAAACTACTATTCTTGTTTGTCAATAGTTTTTTGCAAAAAAAGATCACTGGACGACTATTCAGTCGGAGGAAGCCCAGGATACTTTTGGTACACACAGTAGAATAATTTGAACGACTCCTTTCAAGGGGAAAGTCTAAATTACAATGAAAGCAGGCTGGTTAGCCTCTATTGCCGCTTCCGTTTATCGTTCTAGGATCGAGCCCATGATTGAAATGAAAGTTGCTGGAATTGCCCTCGATGCGGTCACCCGTAGCCCCATTGTTTTGCTGAAGGATGGGTCCGACCGTCGCGCTCTCCCTATCTACATTGGGCAAGACCAAGCTCGGGCCATTATTGGGGCATTGGAAGACCAAAAGCCGGTACGTCCCCTCACCCATGATTTAATCGTTAATCTTTTGGAAACCTGGGAAGTGAGCCTAGACCGCATTATCATCCATTCTCTCCAAGATAATACGTTTTATGCGGTGCTTTGTCTCCAACAGGGTGAGGTGAAGAAGGAAATGGATTGTCGTCCGAGTGATGCGATCGCCATTGCCCTACGCTTGAATACCCCCATTTGGGTAATGGAAGAAGTGATTGCGGATGCGTCGATTCCGGTGGATCGGGACGCGGATGAAGAAGAACGGCAAGCCTTCCGCGACTTTATTTCTAATCTCCGACCCGAAGATTTAATTAAACAATCGGGCCTGGGGCTAGAAGAAGAAAATGAATCCTCCTCTTCTTGATGCAGTATCGTCGCTTTGGTAAAACTAATCTGCCCTTGTCGGTTTTTTCCCTGGGGACCATGCGCTGTTTGGCGTCGCAGGAGGTGATGACCCAGACGGTTCAGCAGGCGATCGCCGCGGGGATCAATCATCTGGAAACGGCAAAGGGCTACGGCAAGAGTGAAGACTATTTGGGTCAGGCATTACGAACCGTTGCGCGGGACAGGTTTTATCTGACCAGTAAAATTTGCCCGACCCCCGATGCAAAAACCATGAAACAGGCGATCGAGCAATCCTTGGCTCGTCTCCAGGTTGACTATTTAGATTGCTTGGCGCTCCACGGCATCAATACCCCCCAGCACTTGGAATGGGCAACGCGGCCCCGCGGATGTCTTGGGGCCATTCATGAGGCTCAAGCCCAGGGAAAAATTAGGCATCTGGGGTTTTCGAGTCATGGGTCACTGGAGTTAATCCTTGATGCCGTCAAGACGGGGTTATTTGAATTCATTAATCTGCACTACTACTATTTTTATCAGCGCCTCGCACCGGCGATCGCCTTGGCATCGTCCTTGGATATGGGCATTTTTATCATTTCCCCGGCGGATAAGGGTGGCCAACTCTACACTCCCCCCCAGAAACTGCAAAATCTATGTCAACCCCTCACGCCCCTGGGCTTAACCTATCGTTTTTTGCTCAGTGATCCCCGCGTTACCAGCCTGAGTGTCGGGCCCGCCCATCCCCGGGAATTAATGGAGCCGCTGACCTGGGCTGACCAGATAGGCCCTCTTTCATCCCGAGAAGAAGAAATCTTGCAACGCCTAGACCAGCATCGGGACCAGAGCCTTGGTCTTGAGCAATGTCGCCAATGCTACGCTTGTTTACCCTGCCCAGAGGTGATTAATATTCCCGAAATCCTGCGTCTACGCAATCTGGCGATCGCCTTTGATATGAAGGAGTTTGGTCAATATCGCTATCGGATGTTTGGCAACGCCGGGCATTGGTTCCCTGGGCAAAAAGGCGATCAGTGTACCGACTGCGGCGACTGTTTGCTACGATGCCCAGAGCAGTTAGATATCCCGACCCTATTGCGGGATACCCACCAACGCCTACAGGGCCCGGTCCGTCGTCGTCTCTGGGATGATGTTTGATCTGAAAACTAACTATTTCTTGTCCCTATGCTTGTCCCTTTAACCCGCGAAACCCTCGAACAAGTAATTCCCCTAGTGGCAACGGGGGCGCAATATTCCTTCGTTTGGGGAAAATCTAGGGATGTACTAAGGCGACTCTTAATCTCGCTGTTGGTTGTCGTTTCTATCTGGTTAATCGGCTTGGGATTGGGCAATCGGGCCGAAGGATTAAGTTTAATTTGTTTTATCTTTGGTGGGCTATATTGGTTTTGGTCTCCGATCTACGTCGCTAGCGTCCGCAACAATAGCTATCGACGCTTTCCCTACGCTGGGTTTTGGCGGGGTGAGGTGCTCGATATTTTCATCACCGAAGAGTTGATCAATGAAGAACAGCGGGCGAATGAATTTGGCGAATTAATCTTAATTGAAAATCGGGAACGACGTATTAATGTAGAAGTTGGGGATGCGGAGGGTTTTCGGGCGACGGTGCAAGCCCCCATCAAACGCATCTATAAACCCATTGCTCCCGGCATGGTAGCCGAGCTGTTGGTGCTCTCCAAGCAGTCTGAGCTAGAGCGTATCGATAAAATTAGTGACCTCTATTTGCCGGAATTAGACCTCTGGATTGGCGAGTATCCCTATCTGCGGCGGGATGTTTTTCGGGATATTAGTGCCGAGTTTGGCTCCGTTCGCCCTCGTGCTAAACGGCGATCAATTCGTCCGGGGCGTTAAGTTTTGCTACATTTTCAGCAACATTCACAATTATTTATATTTGATCTCGGTGGACGGAGGATTTACTGGCGATCGCCATTTTAGACCGAGATCAATCAACCCACTCCCGATTACCGGCCGTTTTTGAGCCGGAAGGATCCCGCTGTGTTAGCCAGAGCATTAACGGCCAGATCTCTTGTGAGCAGAGGGTTTCAGTAACATTACACCATCAAAAACTAAATGGACTCAACGCCCAAAAGCTCCGTTAGCGAAGAGAGTCATGATAGAGAAATGACTAATTTGTTTTTGTTCTTACACAAACATAAAGTAAACACAAAACTAGATTTAAATCAATTTATGTGTATATTTTTGAATATAAGCTTGTTTTAGCGAGTTAAACTTTATATTTAAAGCTTTAGCTCTCATTAACGCCATTATTTATATTTCGTAACCCTTTCTTTTACGGAAGGCTTGGCCAATAATGCAAATATTGAGATTGACCTACTACCCCGAATAACGGATTCAGACAGGAGAAAACCCTTGACTTTAACACTCGCAGTTTACGGAAAAGGCGGCATTGGTAAATCCACCACCAGTTGCAACATTTCCACCGCCTTGGCAAAACGGGGCAAAAAAGTTTTACAAATCGGCTGTGACCCCAAGCATGACAGCACCTTCACGCTGACTGGTTTTTTAATCCCAACGATTATCGACACCCTGCAAGAAAAAGACTTCCATTATGAAGATATTTGGCCCGAAGATGTCATCTACAAAGGGTACGCAGGAGTAGATTGTGTTGAAGCTGGTGGACCTCCTGCGGGAGCCGGATGTGGGGGCTACGTGGTCGGAGAAACCGTTAAACTTCTCAAAGAACTGAATGCCTTTGATGAATATGATGTCATTCTCTTTGATGTCTTGGGTGACGTGGTTTGTGGTGGATTCGCCGCCCCTCTAAACTACGCCGATTATTGCTTAATCGTCACAGACAATGGTTTTGATGCCTTATTTGCTGCCAATCGTATCGCCGCCTCAGTCCGAGAAAAAGCCCGGACTCATCCCCTGCGCCTCGCGGGTTTGATCGGGAATCGCACCTCTAAACGCGATTTGATCGACAAATACATTGAAACAGTCCCGATGCCTGTCCTAGAAATCTTGCCCTTAATTGAAGATATTCGCGTATCACGGGTCAAGGGAAAAACCTTGTTTGAAATGGCAGAATCTGACCCGTCTTTAGATTATGTCTGTGACTATTATTTGAATATTGCCGATCAAATCTTGTCTCAACCCGAAGGAGTCATTCCCAATGATGCCCAAGACCGAGATTTGTTTACCTTGCTATCAGACTTCTACCTGAATGCCGATAAACCCAAGGTTAAGGTTGCTGAAGAATCCCTAGATCTGATGATGGTTTAAACATTCAAAAAGTGGGACACTTTAAGTGCTTCATGTAGATACCACCGAACCTTAAAAACTTCGGAATACGGCAAGATACTATAACAATGTCAGATAATTCTTGATAGACGACAGGTTCGGAACCTTGAGTCAAACTAAATTATTATCTTACAACTCTTTTGGAAATCCTCTAGATAACTAATCTAGATTCTTTTGAAAGCTTGCTGTATTCTGGATTTCTAATTTTAAGATCGTTACTCTATTTACATTTATTTTAATAGATGATTTTCATTAATTGGCTAGTATGATAAACTTTGAAGAGTTTGAAAAGGTAAAAGCAAGGCTAAATGATCAGTGGTTAGATTATTATGAAATTCATCACTATTGGATAAAAAAGACTCTTCCTCCAGGTCATAATGGGTATCTAGATAGCAAAAGTCTATGTTGTTTCGTCTTAGGGGTTATTTCAGCTTTTGAGCCCGAACTAAAAGACACTTTAAAATATTTTGTAGATCTAAATTCAGATCCACAAGCACTTGTCAGAGTTTTGGGGATAGAAACAGTGAGTATGCATGAAAAAATAAAGGAGAGAAAAAAAACAATGAATCATCCACAAAATAAAGAAAATATTCACTCAGAATATGAAGAAGCAAGTAAGCATTTAAATGAAATTCGTCAATTAGTTGATGATGGTAATAATTTATCTTAAGAATGATTTTTTTAAAATAAGCCCAACCAACCTCTTGTTTAACATAAACTTATCCGGGAAGAACCTTGGTATGTTACTCAGGCGGGGTAAACGGCTCGCAAAACAATTTTTTTCTAAGTTGAAATTTCAGGAGCTAATCTATGTTTTTACTTGTGGTCTGGCGGATATTGCTAAATTTTAGGGTTCTAATATTCCGATTATGCTACTCATCAAAAATCAACATCAATTTACAATAATCTACACCAAATGAAATAGAAAATTTGAAACAAGAAATCCTAGCTGTGAGCTAGGAAATGATTTTTATTAACATAAAATACATCTTAGGAGAATTGAACCATGTCCGTTACTGAAACCCCTTCTGCTCTGAATTTTGAATGCGAAACTGGTAATTACCATACCTTTTGCCCGATTAGTTGCGTTGCTTGGCTCTACCAAAAAATTGAAGATAGTTTCTTTCTAGTCATCGGCACCAAAACCTGTGGTTACTTCCTACAAAATGCCATGGGCGTGATGATTTTTGCAGAGCCTCGTTATGCCATGGCAGAACTCGAAGAAGGGGATATTTCTGCCCAGCTCAATGATTATGAAGAACTAAAGCGTCTTTGTTTACAAATCAAGCGTGACCGCAATCCCAGTGTGATTGTTTGGATCGGAACTTGTACCACCGAAATTATCAAAATGGACCTCGAAGGTTTAGCCCCTAAATTGGAGGCAGAATTGGGGATTCCCATCGTCACCGCCCGAGCGAATGGACTAGATTACGCCTTTACCCAAGGAGAGGATACTGTCTTGGCCTCCATGGCTCACAAATGCCCCACCTCGACCCAAGTTAAAGCCGACGGCGAAAAAGAAGAGCGTAATTCCATTCAAAAATTACTGAATTTTGGGCGCAAAAAAGAAGAGATTAAAGCAGACCCTGAATTTGTCGATCATCCTCCCCTGGTGCTCTTTGGCTCTTTGCCAGATCCGGTGGTCACCAACCTAACCCTAGAGCTCAAAAAGCAAGGCGTACAGGTATCCGGCTGGCTTCCGGCTAAACGCTACACCGAATTACCGGTGATTGATGAAGGCTATTTTGTGGCAGGGGTGAATCCCTTTTTGAGCCGAACTGCTACGACCCTAATGCGTCGCCGCAAATGTAAACTCATTGGCGCTCCCTTTCCCATTGGCCCCGACGGAACCCGTGCTTGGATTGAGAAAATCTGTTCAGTGTTGGGAGTGCAACCCCAGGGATTAGCGGAACGCGAAGCCCAAATTTGGGAAAGCTTAGAAGATTATATCCAGCTTATTCGCGGCAAATCAGTCTTTTTTATGGGGGATAATTTGCTGGAAGTCTCCCTAGCTCGATTTTTGATTCGCTGTGGCATGACCTGTCCCGAAATCGGCATTCCCTACATGGACAAACGTTACCAAGCCGCAGAATTAACACTTCTGGAAATCACCTGTAATGAAATGGGAGTTCCCTTGCCAACCATTGTCGAAAAACCCGATAATTATAATCAAGTTCAACGGATTTATGACCTTAAACCCGACTTAGTGATTACCGGCATGGCCCACGCCAATCCGCTAGAAGCACGGGGAATTAATACCAAGTGGTCGGTGGAATTTACCTTTGCTCAAATGCATGGCTTTACCAATGCCCGCGATATTTTGGAATTGGCAACTCGACCCCTGCGACGCAATACCAACCTTAAGGAACTGGGTTGGGACAAGCTAGTACGCGAAGACGCTAAAGTTTAAACAAATTTTTCCCGGCGGTGCATATTTAAAGTTGTGCCGTTGGGATTAATTCATCCAAAACTATAAATTGCACATGGTTAATAGCCAATTCGCCAATGGACACCTGTTGCTTATCCACCAGGACTCCTTGACTGAATAATTGTTCAAAGGGCACATCCTTGGCCATTTCGGCGTGGTACCAGGCTAGCGCCATAAAAAAGCGGGTGGGGTAAGGGCCTCCCTCAAACAAGTCATCTGGATTCGATTCCATGGGCAACCAACCCATGCCAGGAATATAAAATTCAAACCAAACATGATTGAAATCTGGCTCTAGGGGAACATTACGACTGAAGGGGTGAGGCGGACATTTATAACGTCCTGCTGTGCGGCAGGCAATGCCATTGAGACGCGCCAACGCCAGTAACACACCGACATATTCTCCACAGGAGCCGACGCCCCGACGCAGAGCTAAATCTGGGGTATCAATGTGGGGCTTGATGCCATAGGACAAACGGTCATAAACATAATTGCGAATACTATACATTTGCCGCAGTATATTGGTTTCTCGCCCGATCGCCTCTTTGGCCGCCCGCAGGAGAATATCGCTGTCCATGCTGAGGTTATCGTTATCAACCAGATAAGATTCAGCAAACCCCTCCGGCAAGGGAGGAATGTCTTCACAGTCTCGGGGTTGAATGCGGTATTTAATGCCCCAGACTTCCATGACCACTTTCCAACCAAAGATAGCTCGGCTATCAAAGGTTATTTGATCAAATTTAAAAATGGCGACTTTTTGTCCATTCTTGTCTTTAATTTCACTAAAGGGAATACCTGCGGGTTCAATGCTACGAATCCGTTGGCGGGGAGTTTGGGCGGGCAGGGCTATGCGCCATTCCACTTGATTGAGTTCGACAGGATCGAGGGGAGCTAATTCTTCTGCATAGGTCATTTCCACCAAATAACCATTGGACAAGGTATATTTTTGATCCGGGTAATAGTGAAAATGTAGGGGATGAATGAAGGTGCGGGGGCGGTACTGCAATTCATGATTGGGGTCAGCATTCGGATTGTCTCGAATATAGGCTTCATGCTGAACGTAGGCTACATAAAGCGTTTCTTTTTCTGTACTAGAGTCGGTGTAGAAAGCCAAACCAGTAGGGCATTCAAAGGGCGTCAAGATGCTTAATTTGATCTCTCCGGTGGCCCGGTCTAAACAATAAACAGTTTGCTCTAGGGTGTCGGTCAGCCACAATTCTTCTCCCCGCGCCGTAATATTTTCTGCGCCAATTCCAGGGGCGTAAAATCGGGTAATCAGTTGGCGACTTTCCCGGCTATAGACCAAGATATCTCCCGTTTTTTGGCAGGTAATATAGATGGTTTCGTCTACTACCGCAACCCCTGTTACAGGATGATCTAACCACGCAAACCTTTCTGGGGCAGCATTGGGCTCCGCTAGGGGGCAGATATAAACACTACGCCCTGAGGTAAACCAAAGTTCTTGTCCGGCGATCGCCAGTCCAGTGGCGCCAATAAAATCTTCTAAATGAGTTTGATTGAGAATGCAAGTATTTTGGGTAAAGGGGTCAATCTCAAGAAAATAGCCATTTCTACTATCGAGTGCTAATAAACGAGTCCCGTCAAAGGCTAGACCCTGGAGTGAAGACGCGCCGAGGGGACGCAGAGTAGTAGACGGGAACTGGAGAAAAGAATCAGCAATCATAGAAGAGGAATGACCTTAGACTGAGTTAATTCTCCACAGTATCAAATTTTTCCTGAGTCGGATTGCTCACAATGAACGAATGCGAGGGAAAAATGTGCTAAAGCGAAAGTCTATTCTGGATTTGAGGTTAATCCCCCGAATGTATCCGTTGGCAGTTAGAGAGAACCTGCTCTCCTTCACCAAACCTTGATTTTTGTCTGCCAATACAAAGTCCGGTCTACCCCAGCACTGTCTAAAAAAGATGACAAAAAGATGCCATCAATGCTAACACTAGGATTGTTCCTTATCTGGTGCCAATCCCATGGGAGAATTTTTTGATAATGTTTTGCGCTATCCCCGCTATCTGATTAGCGTTAGCCTCGGGATTTTCTTTTCCTTCTTTAGTTGGCTCAAACCGCTACTTCAAAATCCTATTACGGCGATCGCCTTAGTCGGGGTGCTAATTGGTGGTTTTCTTTTCCTCTTCTTTACCCTGCAGGCCATGTTAGGATTAACGACAGCATAGGGGTTCTAGGTTCAAAAACCCTATCACACCACATCCGCTTGCAAGGGAGCAAAGAATTATGGCTACCAGTCGTCGGGTTTCCCGCGTCGCCTCATTAATTAAACGGGAAATCAGTCAAATGTTGCTCTACGACATCAAAGATGACCGTGTTGGAGCAGGGATGGTCAGCGTCACCAATGTTGATGTCTCCGGCGACCTCCAGCACGCCAAGATCTATGTCAGTATCTACGGGACTCCCGAAGCTAAGGCCGAAACTATGGCCGGCTTACTTTCCTCCGCCCCCTTTGTCCGGCGGGAATTGGGCCAACGGATGCGTCTGCGCCGTACCCCGGAAGTTAGTTTCTCGGAAGACTTAGCCCTGGAACGGGGTGACCAGATTCTTAATTTGCTCAATACCCTCCGCCGGGAGGAACCGGATGAGACCGACTCCAGCGAGGCCTTAGAAGAGATAAACTAATCCAGTTTTTCTGGAGTTTCAGGACTCCCTTGACTTGGGCTTTCTAGTCTGAATCCAGGGGCTCGATAATCGTCGGGTAAATAGTTGGCGGGAATCGTGGTTTGATGCCCGTCCCGCAGAGCAGAATAGTGGGGCGACATGATCTCAATGCCCACTTCATTGCATTGGTCTTGAATATTTTGATGAAGTTCAGAATATATTTTCATCATTTGAGCGGGCTGGTCAGTATAGGCATTGAGTTGATAACTGACATAAAAATCATCCAAGCTAGTCTGAAGCACAAAAGGACTGGGATCATGGCGGATAGAGGTTGTGGCTAACGCGGCTTGAATTAAGGCATCATAGACCTTTTGCCAGGGCAAATCGTAGCCGAGGGTAATGGTGGTTTGTAACACCAAATAGCGGTCTAACTCCCGTGAAGCAATACTAAAATTAATCACATTCGATGAAAGCATCGATGAATTAGGAATAGTAATAATTTTATTGGTCACAGTAAGAATCCGAGTTACCAATAAGTTTTTTTCTAACACATCACCGGTGACATCCCCAACTTGAATCCGATCGCCATTTTGAAAGGCGCGGGTATAAATTAAAATCACGCCACCGACGACGTTAGAAACAGCCGAGGTTGATCCCAAGGAAAAAAGCAGTCCTAAAAAAACAGTAATACCCTTAAAGGCGGGAGAATCAAATCCAGGCAAATAGGGAAAGGCCACAACCGTCGCAATGGCGATCACCAGGATTAAGACTAAGCGAAAGGTTGGTTCAGCCCAATCGGCATAGAAACCGGGAATCACTAGGGTTCCCCGGTCAAGGGCCGTAAAAAAGGGTTTAAGCGAGCGGATTGTATAATAAGTAATGGTAATAATAACCAGCAGAATAATAAGATTAGGTAAATACTGACCAATGGCATTAAAGATCAACTCGACAGCCTGAAAAAAGTAGTTGAGAATGCTCTTGCTAAAGGTCTTAGTCCAAGGGAATAAACCCAAGACAAAGCTGGTGTAAATATAGACAAAAACTAGGACAATAAAAAAACGAATAAATTGCAGTATCTTTAACCCTACCTGGCTGATTTGGCGAGGGGAAATCATCTCAAAATTCTGGATGCGAACACTTGGAACCTGTTGTTCGAGCCAAGCGGCAATCGCCGGAAATAGACGGCCCGAGGAGGCAAACATAGCCGTCAGTAAAATAATTAGAGCCAAGCTCGAGATAGCCGTATAAACCAACGCCCGGAAAAGATGCCCTGGATTTCGTTCTTGGCGATAGGCCTGCACAGCGTTTTTGATGTTTTGCAGAGCTTCCTGTGCTAGGTCAGCTTGGGGTTTGCGATATATTTTGGCATCTTGGGGGCCGATCGTTAAAATAACATCCTGGCCTAATTGCAGATAAATTAACCCATAGTCAGGTTCTTTGATGATTTTTAGATTATCAATGGTGATCGATGAATCCTGGGCAATGGTCTCTATCCGTTTGGCGATCGCCTCTGCTCGGTCTTGGGCAGAAAAAGACCCGACTCCTTGACGCACTACAAAAATTGTATTGCCATCCAAGACCACAGGGTAGCCATCAATTTTGTTGGTTTTTTCTGCCAATATTTCCGTGGAATCTTGCTCCTGTTCTAAGACCGGCAAATCTTGGCTATGGGCTACCCAGGATAATGAGAGGAGAAGGCCTAGGCTCAAACCAAAAAACAGTAAAAAATATCTAATTCGCTTGCCATAATAGTTAATCTTTAGACTCAGGACGCTTATAATTCGTTCTTTTACGGAAATTTTCATCGATGATTGCTAAATGGTGTTTTTTTCACTCTTAGTGCTAAATTATAAATCTTTGACCACCGATGACCATCCAACCCGCTGTCAAATTTTGGGCGATGGAAAGAATCGAGCCGAGGTTCGGCGATCGCCCAAGGGGGCGATGAAACCCCACTCAAAAAAAAATGTCACAATTAAGGCTTAACCACGAATCTTTCTCCCTGTCTTTAGGAGACCGTCATTATGAGTAGTACTAGTAATTTTCGGCAAGCGATCCGACAAGCCAAGACCCAAAATCTAGTGGGCCCCAACGTTATTCAGAATGCTCTTCCCTTTTTGGGCGGAGGACTTGTTTTAACCGCCATTGGCACCTATGGCGGATTGGGAATGCTGGCTAGCAACCCCGGATTATTTATGATGACCTTCTGGGTCGCCCTAATTGGTAATTTCATTCTTTTCTTTGTTGCCCGGGGTGTGGCAGAAAAAGGCAATAACAGCGTTGCTTTGCCACTATTAATGATCTATGGTCTTCTATCGGGCTACACCCTAAGCGGGATTGTGGCCCTTGCTCTGGGAACCTCCGGTGTTGGTATTCAAGGGGTCGGGATTGCTGCCCTAGGCTGTGGTGTGACCTTTGTTATTGCCCGCAGTATTGGCTCAAACCTAGGGGATAAAGACGGACTTGCCCTCACCCAAACCGTCCAACTGGGTATTATTGCCCTAGTTGTCGTTTTGGCATTGCAACTGGTGCTTTCCTTTTTTGGAGTCTATACGCCTAGCTGGCTAGAAATCGGTATTTCGGGCGTTGGAGTCTTTCTTTTTGCCGGAGCGTCGGTGGTAGATTTCTACATTTTGCCCCGTACCTACAATGACCGGCAGTATCTGCCCGCCGCCTTGTCAATGTATTTGACCTACATCAACCTCTTTATTTTTATCCTGCGTCTTTTGATTGCCATCAATGGCCGGGACTAATCCTCAAACTTATAGCTAACCTTTTTAGCTCCCCTAGCCTCTGGTTAGGGGATTTTTATTGAGACCTAATCCGCAAAAACGTAGTGGTGCAGTTCACTGGGATCCGGTTCAGGACTGCTTTCGGCAAAAGCCACTGATTCGTCGATCTGAGCTTGGATTTTTTTCTCGATCGCCGTTAATTCCTCTGGGCTAGCCAAATGATGTTCAAGCAAATAAGCCGACAACTTGCGAATGGGGTCACGGGCGCTCCAAAATTGTTTTTCATCCGCAGAGCGCAATTCATCCGGGTCTGCCAAGGAATGACCTCGAAAACGATAGGTTAGGGCTTCAATTAGGGTCGGGCCTTCTCCTGATCGAGCGCGGGCCACCGCTTCCTGGGCGACGCTATGCACTGCCACGGCATCCATGCCGTCCACTTCTACTCCCACCATGTTAAAAACACTGGCTTTTTTGTAAATTTCAGGTTGGGAAGTGGCGCGTTCGTGGGCCATGCCGATCGCCCATTTGTTATTTTCCACCACAAATAAAATAGGTAACTTCCACAAGGAAGCCATATTCAAACATTCAAAAAATTGACCATTATTGGTGGTGCCATCACCAAAGAAACAAGCTGTCACCGCATCACCGGCGGGGTCACGCAGCACTTCTCGACGATACTTACTCTGAAAGGCCGCCCCAAGGGCAACCGGAATGCCTTCCCCAATAAAGGCAAAGCCCCCCAGGAGGTGGTGTTGAGCCGAAAATAGATGCATGGAGCCGCCCCGCCCCCGGCTACAGCCCGTGGCCTTACCAAATAACTCGGCCATCACTTCCTTGGCCGGAACTCCCGCGCTTAGGGCATGGACATGGTCTCGATAAGTACTACAGACATAATCTTCATCCTGACGCATGGCTTTAATCACCCCAGAGGAGACCGCTTCTTGGCCATTATAGAGGTGGACAAAACCAAACATTTTGCCACGATAGTACATCTCCGCGCATTTATCTTCAAAAAAACGACCGAGGATCATATCTTCATAAATGGTTAATCCTTGGTCTTTGCTCAAGGACACCGTGGCGGAATTAAATTCGGGCAAGATGCGTTCTGCAACCATAGTAGTGGGGGACGAATTGTAAACGTAAAAAGATGATTAAATTTTGCTGAAGTCAGCCTAGGTTCAATTCTAGGCGATATCAACGACCTTTGGCTGAATCAAGAAGTTTATGGCAATTTGTCACCAATTCATTAATTGACCTGCCCAATCAGGGAATACTCTGGTAATGTAGTAAACTTTAGACAACTTTCTAGGACGACCCGCTAAGGTAGCCCGCCGTGCGCATCCCTCTTGACTATTACAAAGTTTTAGGCATCCCATTACACCTGTCCGATGATCAAATCCAGCAAGCATATCAAGACCGATTAGCACAACTACCCCGTCGAGACTATAGTGATGCGGCGATCGCCTCTCGTAATGAATTATTTGCCGAGGCCCACGCGGTGCTGATGAGCCCAGAACAACGGCGAGCCTACAATCAGTACTGGTGGGGAGACAGTCCTTTTTTTAATCCCTTTCCCGACGAAGATGCCTCGGAGTCATCGCCGGACTCCAACTCTGATTCCCTGCTTCCCTACTTAGATATTGAACCGACTCAATTGATGGGAGCCTTATTGATCCTGCAGGACTTGGGAGAATATGAAGTGATTCTCAGCCTGACAGAAGACCGCCTGCACGGGATTGAGCCCCTCGATGAGGAGGCTATTTCTCGTCCAGACCTAATTTTGACCGTTGCCCTGGCCTATTTGGAATTAAGCCGGGAACAATGGCAACAACAGCAGTACGATGCCGCCGCCAAGTCGGGGATTAAGGGGCTCGCTTGGTTACAGTCAGATAATCTTTTTAGCAATGTTCAGACCGAAATTCGTCAAGAACTCTACAAACTTCGCCCCTATCGCATCCTAGAACTTCTAAATCAAGACCAGTCCGACCCCAGTGCTCGCTCCCAGGGACTCGAACTCCTGAAAGACATGATCCAAGACCGTCACGGCATTGAAGGTAAGGGCAATGACCATTCTGGGTTAGGGATTGATGACTTTTTAAAATTCATTCAACAACTGCGCCATCAGCTTAGTCTCGATGAACAAGAACAGCTTTTTGTTCCTGAAGTATCGCGTCCGTCCCTAGCCGCCACCTATCTGGCGATTCATAGTCTGATTACCCAGGGACTCTGCCACAAAGACCCGCAACGGATCCTCGATGCCCAAACTCTTTTACGAAAGATAACGAATCATCAAGATACAGCTTTAGAAGAAGCGATTTGTGCATTATTATTAGGTCAGACGGAGGTTGCGACCCAGGCTCTCAAAAGAAGCCAAGACCAGACCGCCCTCACGGCCATTCGTGAGCAGTCCCACGGCGATAGCGACCTTTTACCCGGTCTCTATGGCTATACTGAGCAATGGTTGACCTCGGAACTATGTCCCTATTTTGCGGATATTACGGAGAAAGACCTTTGCCTCGCCGACTACTTTGCGGATACTTCTGTTCAAGCCTTCATCGACCATCACTCCTACACTCTGAGCCCCTCTTCTGCCGTGTCATCCCTGTTGGATACGAATCCTGACCTTACCATGGCTACCCAATTTGCTACGTATTCAGATGACATTTCCGACCAATCCTCTTCTACCAGACGACGAGGATTCCGTTCTCGTTCCCAGGGATCGCCGCAAAATTTTGCGTCACCCCAGACTAACCCCTCGGATGTTAGCCCTTTGCCGCCCGAAACTAGCCGTCGTCTAGAGTCCCTAGAAGACCCCTCTGCCACTGCGCTTCCCCCGCGTCCACGTCGGCGGCGGGTCAGTATTAATCCTTGGCGTTTTGGTCTATTTTTGTCGGTTCTGACTCTGGGCCTTGGCGGAGGCGCATTTTTGATTGCCCAAACGCTCCAATCGCCCCTAAATCGTCTTGACACCGATCCCTTAAATCTAAGTTTGGCGACGGCGGTGATAGAGATCCCCGATGAAAATCAATCCCAATCCCTGCTCTTACCCCACGGCACCATGACCCAGGAGGTAGCCCAGCAGGTGGTGGAAACTTGGCTCAAACGCAAGGCGATTACCTTTGGATCTACCCATAATCTAGCGGCATTAAATGAAATTTTGGTAAACCCGCTTCTGGGCCAACAACAAAGTCGTGCCCAGACAGATAAACAACAAAATCAATACCGTCAGTACCAGCATCAGGTCAAAATTCTTTCCTTTGAAGCCGACCCAAGCAACCCCCAACGAGCCGTAGTTACCGCCCGAGTTAAGGAAGCGACCGAGTATTTTCGCTCAGATGCGCCCGAAAAATCCTTCCGACGAGAAAATGACGATTTAACCGTACTTTACTCCCTAGAGCGCCAGGGAGACCTCTGGAAAATCAAAAATATTGCCATCAAACAAACCCACTAATTGCCCAAGACCAGAAAGACAAAATATCCCAGCCGTTTGACCATATCTTGGCGATTCCTCGTGTTGTTTTTATTCGCCCTAAATCCATTTGCCCCCGCTTTAGCCGAGCAAGACACCCTAGGAGATGCGGGGATTCAAGCCCATCGCCTCCATAATTCACCTTATTTTCTGAGTGGTCACAAGATTGCCCTTGGCCAGGTAGAAATTGGCCGCCCGGCTAAGTTTAGCGTTGATAAACTGGCCTCCTGGCAACCCCCCATCCGTTTAGCGGGAATTTTTTTTCGTAACCAAGCGGCGATCGCCAATCGCCACATTGATCCCCATGCCGCCATGGTCGCCGCCATCATGGTGGGCCGCTATAAACGTGCTCCAGGTATTGCGCCCCAGGCCCGGCTCCATAGCGCCGCTGTGGGAGACCTCAAAGAAGCCTTTCAGCCAGAACATTGCCTCACTAGTCAATTTATCGCCCAGCAAAATGGAGGAGAGATGCGAGGGATCAACCTTAGCTTTGGGGACTCCCTGGGTCGGGATGCCCGCCCCGATGCTCGCTTGGATGGGCAAGGATTGTTTAGCCAATGTATTGATTGGTTGGCCCACCGTCGGGATGTTTTATTTGTCGTGGCAGGCAATCAAGGCAACGGTGGTATTCCTATTCCTACGGATAATTACAATGGCATTACCGTGGCCTACAGCACCCAGCGCCAGGGAACGAATTACTTTAATAAGGTGGATTATACCAATATCAGTGGGGTTTCTGAGGGGATCGGTCGGCGCAGAATTGAAACCGAAGTTAATCAGGATAACCGTCGAACCATCGGGCTCATTGCTCCCGGTGCCTTTGTTACCGTCTATGACCTGAAAGGTAAACCCAAGGTGGTCAGTGGCAGTAGTTTTGCGGCTCCCCTGGTGACCGGCACGATCGCCCTACTGCAAGAATTTGGCGATCGCCAATTCCGGCAAGGTCGCCAAGATTGGAGTTTAGCCTCCCGGCGGTCTGAGGTAATGAAGGCGATTTTGCTTAATTCCGCCGATAAATTAGAAGACACCCCCAACGGCGATCGCCTGGGCATGACTCGGACTATTTATACTAAAAAAAATCAAACCTGGCTCGAGTCCCAGGCCTACCATTGGCCCGAGATTCCCCTAGATGGTGAAATGGGCAGTGGTCAACTCAATGCTTGGCGCGCCCTGCAACAATTCCAAGCCGGACAATGGTCTACCAAAAGCCCCATTCCGGCGATCGGCTGGAACTATAATCAACTCAAAGCCGATCAGGTGGATGACTACAGCCTAGACCAACCCCTAGCCCAATCTAGTTTTGTCAGCATTACCCTGGTCTGGCATCGCGGGGTGAAGCTCCAGGATAAAAACCAGAACCAAGAGTATGATTTAGGAGAATCCTTTCAGTCCCAACCCCTAAATAATCTGGATTTACACCTCCTGTCCCTTGATCGCTCCGCCCCGTCCAACATTATTTGTTCATCCCGGAGTCGAGTCGATAACGTCGAACATATTTTTTGTGCTGTACCTCAAGTCGGACGATATCGCATCCGCGTTACCGCCGCCCCCGGAGCCAAGATAACCCCTCAATCCTACGCCCTGAGTTGGTGGACGGTTCCAAGCCGATGAGGTTGCGTTGGCTGGGCATTGACCCCGGACTTGCCATCATTGGCTGGGCAATCCTAGACGGGAATGAACAGGTGGGAGCAAAGTTGATTGACTATGGCACCATTGAAACCAGTAAAAAAATCCCTACTCCGGCGCGGTTGGTGGAGATTGAGCGGGATGTAAGCGAATTGATCCGCGAGTTTAATCCGGATCAGATTGCCATTGAAATGCCTTTTTTTAGTCGCCAGATCAAAGCGGCTGGGGGAGTAATTCAAGCCCTCGGCGTGATTAATTTAGTCATTTATCGAGAACAGGCTAAGCTCCCTATTTTTTTGCATCAATCTAGTTGGAAATGTCATTTGGGCCATGGCAAAGCTACTAAAGATGAAGTGGCGGACATCCTACAACAGTTTTTTGGGCTAGACAATTTGCCCATTGATGACAGTGTGGATGCCATTGGCATTGCCTTGGCGGGGTTAAATGGTGTTCGCAATGACATTAGTTAAAGTTTACCACTTGAGCAGATTGAATTGCTCCATGTCTGTGGTTTCCCGGTTGCGATAAATGGCTAAAACAATGGCGAGACCCACCGCCGCTTCCGCTGCCGCCACGGTGATCACAAATACGGAGAAAACCTGACCTTTGATCTCCACCGGGTCGAGGAAATTAGAAAATCCCATCAAATTAATATTGACCGCATTCAGTAATAATTCGATGGACATGAGAACTCGAACGGCATTACGGCTGGTAATCAAGCCATAAATCCCAATGCAAAAGAGAGCGGCGGCTAAAATCAAGCAAGATTGAAGTTGTAAGTACATAATTTTGGGGAAATCGGGGTTACTTTTCAGCTCCGGTGAGTTCGCGGGGACGCTCGGGCAGGGTCAAAGCGGTACTGGTGGGTTCATCGAGCTCTAGGTCTGGAATTAGGTCCCGACGGGCTAAAATAATCGCTCCTACCATAGCCATTAATAATAAAACCGAAGCGACTTCAAAGGGCAGGAGATAGTCGCTAAAAAAGTGTTTACCGATCGCCACGATCGTACTTTCCACCGGTGTGATGGGAACCTCGGCGATCGCCCAGGGAGTGACCAAAATCATGGTACTGAGAAGCGCAAAAATGCCCACACAGACGACCGCCGTTGAGGCTTTACGGAACCAGCGACCAGGAACAACGGCAAAATCCTCACGCTTATTCACCAACATAATGGCAAAAAGAATCAGGACGTTCACTGCGCCCACATAGATCAAAATTTGAGCGGCGGCCACAAAATCGGCATTGAGTAAAAGATAAACGCCAGAAATACTAATGAATACTCCTCCCAATAAAAAGGCAGAGTAGACAATATTGGGAAGAAGAACCACTCCCAAGGCCGCCCCAAGGACTAAGACGGACAAAATGACAAAGGATACAACCTGAACGCCTTCTGCTAAATTCACGCTGACTGAGCTCCGTAGTATTGAATGGGTATGCGTTGACCTAGGGGGTTGGGGAAGACTCTTTGACGAGGTCTTCCGGATGTTGCCCCGCCCGTTGACTGCCCGCCGGTAGGTCGTGGGGAGAAAGGACTCCCTTGGGCAAGTAGCCCAACTCCCGCAGAGGGGTCACCATGGGGTCTTGGGTGACCTTGTAGGGTAAGCGACCCAGGGCGACATTATCATAATTCAACTCATGGCGATCATAGGAGGCTAATTCGTATTCCTCCGTCATGGACAGGCAATTGGTCGGGCAATATTCCACACAATTCCCACAGAAAATACAGACACCAAAATCGATGCTGTAGTGTTTGAGTTCTTTCTTTTTAACGGCTTTGTTGAATTCCCAATCCACCACCGGCAAGTTAATCGGACAAACCCGGACACAGACTTCGCAGGAAATACATTTATCAAACTCAAAGTGGATTCTGCCCCGGAAGCGTTCGGAGGGGATCAACTTCTCGTAGGGGTATTGCACCGTCACTGGGCGGCGGCTCATGTGGTCAAAGGTTACGGCAAGGCCTTGGCCAATGTACTTTGCGGCTTGAAAGGTTTCTTTGGCGTAATCGCCGACTTGTTTAAGAATGTTGAACATGACAGAAGACCTCTAAATCGAGAGAACTAAGGGGATTAACCCCCGAAGGCAACGGGAAAAGCTAATTTGAGGGCGGCGGTAATCAGCAGGTTAGCCAGGGAAATGGGGAGTAAGAATTTCCAGCCCAGATTCAAAAGTTGGTCGATACGAACCCGGGGCAAGGTCCAGCGAGCCAAAATGGCAATGAAAATCAGGAAATAGGATTTGAGGACGGTCATGGTAATTCCGATCACGGCGGTGATCACCTGGAGCCAGGACGTGGTTTCACTCACTCCCAGCCAACCGGCGAGTCCTTCTAGGGGAATGGGAAATCCCCAGCCACCCAGGTACAGCACCGAAAAGACCAGGGCCGATAGCACTAAGTTAACGTAGGAACCGACGTAGAAAAGACCGAATTTCATGCCGGCATACTCGGTTTGATAGCCCGCCACCAATTCTTCTTCCGCTTCGGGTAAATCGAAGGGCAGGCGCTCACATTCGGCCAAGGCCGCAATCCAAAAGATCAAAAAACCGACGGGTTGTCGCCAGATATTCCAGCCTAAAATGCCGTAGTTCCCCTGTTGATTGACAATGTCGATGGTACTGAGGCTATTAGACATTAAGGCGATCGCCAATACGGCGAAGGCCAGGGGAATTTCATAGCTAATCGACTGCGCCGCCGCCCGTAGCCCCCCCAGGAGCGAATATTTATTATTAGAGGCATAGCCCGACATCAATAGACCAATGGGGGCGATGCTAGAGAGGGAAATCCAGAGAAAAATACCAACATTTAAGTCAGTAATCAGCAAATTTTGCCCAAAGGGAACAATCAGATAGGACAAAAACACGGGCAAGACCACCAAGACCGGGCCCAGGGTAAAGAGCCAGGGATCAGCCAGGGCCGGCACCACATCTTCTTTAAAAACTAACTTAATCCCATCCGCCACCGGCTGCAGTACCCCCAATGGGCCTGCAAACTCTGGCCCGACCCGTTGCTGAGCCGCCGCCGAAATTTTACGTTCTAGCCACACCACCACTAGCACCCCGACGGTGGCACCAATGATCATGAGGATCGCGGGCAGGGGAATCCAGAGGGCTTTAGACAGTCCAGGGGGCAAGCCGAGGCTTTGGAGAGATTCAATAAAACTATTTTTAAGGTCAATTCCTGCGTTCATTGTGCCGATGGTTCTCAAGGTGGTCACATTGCTGTTTATTGTAGTCAAATTCTCTCGCCTAGCATACCAGACGGAAAGCCCTGCGCTCTAGCCAGGTGAATATTTAGCGACCTTTTGAACCCAAAGCAATAATATCCCTAAAAATAAAATACCCATCATCCCGGCCAATGGGTTGCGGTCAATGCCAGTAACCCAAGTAGGAACCTGAGCGGTGTAATCAAAGAGTTTACCCACGTTAAAAATGTAATAGCCCCAGACCAGCCCCCCATGGAGTCCCATGCTATAACCCAGGCGATTTTGATGTCCCCATTTTGCTACCACCAGTAGGGCTCCCAAGAGAACCAGGGCTGGAAATTGAGGAAATGTACGCATAATTTCGCCCAGGGGCTTAATAAAGTGCAATAACGCAAATGTGATCGCATTTACTCCTAAGGAAAGACGAGGTCGATAATCTTGTTCTAATTCGCTTAGGAGCCAACCCCGAAAAAAAAGTTCCTCTGCAAATCCTACCCCCAGCCCGGTCAAACTCCCTTCTAAAACAATTTTGATTAAATTAGAATGAATCGGATTAAAGCGTAGCCATCCTAGGGCCGCCTCAACGCTAAACAACAATCCAACGAAGATCAAGCCGATGGTGATTCCTTGTATCCACTCCTGGCCATTTTGTTCGCTCCAGGTTAAACCCAGGGAGGCTAAGGGCTGGCGTTGTCCATAAAATCGACGGTTCCAGACCTGCAATAGGACTAAAAAGAGAGCAAATAACGCCACCATGGTCACAATTGAGGTGAGGTTGGGGTCACCCCTTAGCAGTAGATAGGACGGGATCGCCAGGGGGAGCCAGAGCAAAATGAGGCAGACCAAAAATAACCCCAGCCGAACCGGCACGGGGTAGAGAGCGAAGCTAAGACCCGGGAAGGTCACCCGTGGCCCCTTACTCATCGGGCTCAATGGTGCTACTCAATCCGTGGCTTCTGAGGGTTTCGCAATAAAATTCGGCGTGCTCTAGGGCACAGGTAATCACGAGGGCGGTGCCATTGGTGTGGGCTTCCATCATGATATCGATCGCCTGGGGTTGGGTCATACCCGCCACGGTCTGGATCAATGTTTGAACAACGTACTCCATCGAATTAAAATCATCATTGTGGAGCAACACCCGATAGCGGGGGGCGGGCTTGCGAATGGTTTCTGAGGCGCCGGACGGTTTATTTAAGACTTCTGTTGCCACTGTTTTCCTCCTGACATAGACAATTAAGGGATCTTGAGATCAGAGCAAACCTTGCCAAAATCTTTTTCCCATGATACCGAACTGAGCAAACTCGGCAACCTTTTTCAGCGCGATTGTTAACCCTCATCGGTTACTTCACCTTTTAATACATTCAAGTTCTTCACGAACAACCCTGCGTAATGTTTCCTACAATGGCTCACGGCGTTCCTGAATGTACTCGTGTAGAGCTTCATTCATCATAGTTTCGTGATTTCTTCCACCTGCACTATGAGCTTGGTCACGAAACCATGCTAAAACCTCATCATCTAAGGGGATTGTGATGCGGCTTTGGCCAGACAGAATATTGTTCGAGAGCATCCAAACTTGTCGCGAAACATATGCACTAACAAAAAGGTGTTATCCCTCTTGCGTCAGACTGGGCAAATCGGTTTTTTGAAAATTGTCGAAAGCCTTTAGCGAAAGGGGTTTTAGGTAATGTACTTGATAAAATATTACCGCTCATAGTTGTCGAGTATTGAAAACCTTGAAAGACCTTCATGGA
>JBGSZT010000026.1:0-5840 GCA_041750255.1 Synechocystis sp. | reverse complement strand
TGGGGGAAAGGTTCAGGTCATAGTTGAGACTGATAAACATCAGGCATTCACCCAAGTTCAAGATACGGGGATTGGCATTGCCCCAGCCGAACAAGCCCGGATTTTTGACCGCTTCTATCGAGTGGAGGCGGCCCGGTCTCGACAACGGGGAGGGGCAGGATTAGGGTTAGCCATTGCCCAGGCGATCGCCGTTAAGCATCAGGGGATTTTAAGTGTAGAGAGTGAATTGGGGCAAGGCAGTCTTTTCACCGTACAGTTGCCTCTCGTTTCCGCATCAATCGCCTAATCGTAACCCCATTTCATCTTGGTTTCATATTCCTGTGAAAGACTGAAAGGGTTGCACTGTCAGAATCCTATGCAAAATCGGATGATTGCCCCAGGTTGGGCCCTTTCCCTGTTGTTGGGGGTGCTGGTATTGTCTCCAAAGGCAACCTTAGCCCACGCTGGCCATGGGGATGAATTTCATCAAAGTGAATCGGCTCAGTCTGCCCAAGGCGTAGCCCTTGATGTAGATACCATTCGTCGCCTGAAGATTCAAGTAGAACCATTGCAATCTCGTTACCTCGCCACTGGCCTCAGAACAACAGGCCAGATCGAAACTCTCCCACAACAAAGGATCGAGGTCACAACGCCTGTAGGAGGGAAACTGCTCAAACTGTTAGTTAATCCAGGGGACAGCGTTAAGGCCGGTCAACCAGTCGCCACCATGACCAGTGCTGAATTAGCTGAACTCCGTACCACGGCCCAAGACCGACGGAGCTTGGCGATCGCCGCTGTGGAACAAGCCCAGGCAGACCTGCAACTAGCCCAGGAAAACTACCGTCAACAGCAACGGGTCGCCCAGAGTGAAATCGAAGAAGCCCGCATTGCCAAGAAATTTGCCCAAGAGCGTTACAACCGAGACCAGGAACTGGAAGCCAATGGAGCCCTACCCCGTCGCCAGCTTTTAGAATCGGAAGTGGCCCTAGCTAAAGCCAATGCGGATTTAGTGAAAAATCAAAGTCGTTTACCAGTCAGCGAGGCGATCGCCCAAATCAAACGGGCCCAAACTGCCTTAAGCGTTGCCCAAAAACAGGTCAGATTAAGTGAGGAAAACTATCAAACCCGTCTGCAACAACTGGGAACCAATGCCCGTCCCGATGGCACCATTGTGATTACAGCCCCCATTGCTGGCATCGTCATTGACCCGGCCAGTACCCCGGAGCATGAAATCAAGGTCGGAGAATCCCGAGAAGATGCAGGGGAAGCTATTTTTACCATTATTAATAGTCGGCAAGTTCAAGTTTCAGCCAATATTTACGAAAAGGATTTAGGCAAAATTCGCCAGGGCCAAGGAATTCGGGGCTGGGCTAGTAGTTCACCGGAAAAAACCTTTGGGGGGCGAATTAATCAAATCGGCTCGGTGGTGGAAGGGGAAAATCGTATCGTTTCGGTGAAAGCAACACTGGATAATCCCGATGGTCAACTAAAGCCCGGTCTGTTTGTGGAATTGGAAGTTTTAACCGACCGCACCCCGGCTCCAGTGTTAGCAGTGCCGCAATCGGCCATTGTCAAAACCAACGATCAGCAGAATCTGGTTTTTGTCCAAAATGGCAATATTTTTGAACCGATTACCGTCACCCTAGGACAAGTCTCCGGGGATTGGGTGGAAATCAAAGACGGTTTATTTGCCGGGGATTTAGTGGTTTCCCAGCGGGCCAATCAACTCTATGCCCAATCTTTACGCACCAAACCTTCCGAAAAGGCAGAAGAGACCGAAGAATCCGTAGGGAAAACAGAATCTAACTTTGCTCTGCCTGGATCACCGGCATGGCTTTTACCCCTGGGGGGAACGGCGATCGCCGTTGGACTGTTTTGGGCTGGTAGTCTGTGGGGAAAACGACAACAGAGCCAATCGTTGCGGGAGCGCACTTTAATGACAAGTCAGGACGAGCCATCGCTGGAAGTCCAGGAAGTACTGATTGAAAAACCCTCCCACCAAAATTTTATTAAATAGCCTCATTCTTTACTGGCCCTATTCTAATCATCACTATAATTTTCCGAAATATTAATGTTAGACGCGATTATTAAATGGGCGATCGCCCGTCGTTGGTTAATCATTGCAGGGACACTCATTTTAACCCTTTGGATGCTCCAGAATGTTAGTCAAATGCCCCTGGATGTATTTCCCAGCTTTGCCCCTCCCCAGGTCGAAATTCAAACAGAAGCCCCAGGTCTTGCTCCCGAAGAAGTCGAATCTCTCATCACCCTACCAATTGAAAGTAGTCTCAATGGAACACCGGGGGTTACTACGGTGCGTTCTTCGTCCGCCGCTGGACTATCCGTCGTTAAAGTGATTTTTGCTTGGAATACTGACATTTACCAGGCCAGACAACTTGTTACCGAACGTTTACAGCAAGCCCAAAATAAATTACCCGAAGGCACGGAAGCCCCTCAGCTTTCGCCGATCACTTCCCCCATCAGCACCGTAATGACGTACGGCCTAACCATCCAACCCAATACATCAACGGATGACAACTCTACGTCCTCCATGGAACTACGACAAATAGTTGACTGGCAAATCACTAATCGTCTCCTGGCTGTACCAGGGGTAGCCCAAGTCATCGCCTATGGAGGAGAAGTCAAACAATACCAAGTTCTAGTTAACCCAGCCAAACTAAAAGCCTTTAACGTTACCCTTCAACAGGTTACGGAAGCTGTCGAAGCGGCCAATGTTAATGCCCCCGGAGGTTTTTTGATCACCCAAGACCAGGAGTGGTTAATTCGAGGATTGGGACGGATTGAATCCTTAGAAGCGTTGGGGGAATCCGTTGTTACAGCCCGCAACGGCCAACCCATTCGTTTACTAGATGTTGCCGATGTACAGATAGGGGCCGCCATTAAACGGGGTGATGGCAGTTTAGATGGACAAGCAGCGGTGATCATCCTGATCAATAAACAACCCCAAGCTGACACGCCCACCGTGACCCAGGCCATTGAAGCAGCCATGACAGACCTCAAAGCCAGCCTACCCAAGGATGTCATTGTCACCGTCACCTTTCGTCAGGAAGACTATATCGAAGCCTCCATTGACAACGTTCGGGCCGCCTTAATTGAGGGGAGCATCATTGTTTCTTTGATTTTGATTCCTTTTTTGATGAATTGGCGGAACTTGCTGATCTGTCTTGTTGCTTTGCCTTTATCCCTACTCATTGGAGTCACCCTATTAAATTTGATTGGGCAAGGACTAAACACAATGACCCTGGGGGGACTTGCCGTTGCCATTGGTTCTGCCGTTGACGATGCCATTGTTGATGCCGAAAATGTCTATCGTTCTCTACGGGAGAATAAACAGACTCCTCAGCCCCGTCCCCTGTTAGAGGTGGTCTTTGATGGCTGTAAGGAAGTCCGAGACTCCGTTTTTGGAGCAACAGTAATTACGATTGTTGTTTTCGCCCCCATCTTTGCCCTGAGTGGGGTGGAGGGAAGTATTTTTATCCCGATGGGATTAGGTTATATGGCCGCTGTTATTGCGTCTAGCCTCACTGCGCTAACCATTACCCCTGCTCTGTGCGCCCTTCTACTGCCCCACGGTCATTTACCAGATATGGAACCCTGGGTTGCTCGCTTTTTTAAGGGCATTTATCGCCCTGTTCTCAATTTTTCCCTACGACATTCTGGCTTAGTAATTGCTGTTTCCCTCGCTATGTTAGGGACAACCCTGGTCATTTTTCCTTCCTTTGGACGTATTTTTCTCCCCGAATTTCAGGAACGCTCTTTAGTAAATTCTATGATGCTTTATCCAGGGGTTTCCTTGGAATCTACTAATGTCGCTGGCCTGGCAATGCAGGATGCCCTTAAAAATGACTCTCGTTTTGAGCATATACAACTTCGTTCCGGCAGAGCCCCAGGGGATGCGGATGCGGCTGGAATCAATGTCGCTCACTTAGATGTGGAACTCAGTGATATTGGCATGAAAGAGCGTGCTAGCAGTATTGAAAAATTACGCTATGAATTCGCACGATTACCAGGGGTTGCTCCCAATATTGGTGGTTTTATTTCCCATCGCATGGATGAAGTGTTATCGGGAGTGAGAAGTGCGATCGCCATTAAAATCTTTGGCCCTGACCTCAAAGAATTACGTCAATTGAGTGAACAAGTAACAACTGTGATGCAGTCCATTGATGGCATTGTTGACCTACAACCAGAACAACAAATCCCTGTTCCCCAAATTCAGATTGTCTTTGACCGCCGGGCCGCTAGTCGTTACGGTTTAACGGTAGGGGAACTCTCCCAAACCCTGCAAACAGCCCTTAATGGCCGAGTTGTCTCGCAAATATTAGAAAATCAACAAACCTTTGATTTAGTAGTTTGGTTACAGCCAGAGGCCCGTAATAATCGGGAAACCATCGCCAATCTTCTGATAGATACCCCCAGTGGCCAAAAAATTCCGTTAGCTCAAGTTGCTCAAATCCAAGAAGCAACGGGGCCCAATACCATTAATCGGGAAAATGTTTCTCGTCTATTAGTGGTGTCCGCCAACGTTAGTGGTCGTGATTTGCGTTCCGTAGTTAATGAAATTCGCACCCGTATTCAAAAAACTATAACCCTACCCTCTGGTTATTTTATTCAATACAGTGGTCAGTTTGAGGCCGAAGAACGCTCTACCCAAAGTCTTCTTCTGTATAGTGTCGTTGCTTTTATTGTAATCACTATCATTATGTACTTTTCAGTCAAGTCTATTGCTTCTACCGCGATGATTATGATCAATCTACCCTTAGCCCTCGTGGGTGGGGCGATCGCCGTCGCTTTAACAGGAGGAGTATTATCAGTAGCTTCCTTGGTTGGATTTGTTACCCTCTTTGGTGTTGCTATTCGCAATGGATTGTTGTTAGTTGACAACTATAACAATAAGTTTATCTTAGGACTGCCTTTAAAAACATTATTAATTGAAGGCTCTATGGAAAGACTCAACGCCATTTTGATGACAGCTTTTACCTCCGCCTTAGGATTAACTCCTCTTATTTTTGAAGGAGGAGCAGGTAAAGAAATTCTTCAGCCCTTATCCATTGTCGTTTTAGGAGGATTGGTAACATCAACAGCTCTCACTCTCTTGGTTTTACCAGCACTTTATGCTCGATTTGGACATTTTCTACGCCCATCTATCACCACTTCTACCTCAGAATTTCATCATCTTAATACTCTGACTAAAGTTTAGATTTTTTACCTATTTATGAAATACCAAGTTTCAGTAAATTCCATCACACTTTTAGCCACTGTCCTACTCCTCAATGCTTGTAGTACCCCAACCCCCACAGCAGATAATGCCCCGCCAAGCCCGACTCCTAGCATTACCCCTACGGAAAATGTCGAGGAAAATAAAACTGAATCCCATGGGGGCCAAGGTGGGCAAGTTATTGAAGCTGGTGACTACCATTTAGAACTACTTGCCGTCAAAAAAGCTGGCGGTTTTCATCTCGATTTTTACCTGCAAAAAGGAACCGACCATACGCCTATCCCTAATGCAACTGTGACCGGAAAAATTCAATTACCCGATGGGTCTCAACAAGATATTAACTTTAAATATGGTGAGCAAGACAAGCACTATACTGCCATTCTTTCTACTCAAGTAGTTGGGGATTATAAACTTGCAATCTTAAGTGATATTAACGGTGAAAAAGTCAATGGTAGATTTAACTTTAAATACTAATAACTCTATGGTCTGGACAGTCTTAAGTTTTTGACTGGAACCAGGCTTTGCCCTAAGCAGCTAAGGATGGTGTATCAGGAGGTTGAAACCGATCAAGTTTAGCGGTCAGGAATTTAGGCAAAAGTAGAGAGGGTGGGCTTTTGGAAAAAAT
>JBGSZT010000025.1:0-31054 GCA_041750255.1 Synechocystis sp. | reverse complement strand
TGTTCATACATGCTCTGGCGGAATTGGCTCAACTGCTCGAAAATCATAGGGTCAATGTGCATTACTTTTTCATTGACTTTACGGCAGTTAGTGCCTTGCACGGACTGCCGTTTTCTACCCGGTTAGTCCAAACTCCAGTAGACTATATTCATTGCTGTGAGTCAAACTTGAGGCGTTGGCAATGGAAAATTCCAGGTTAATTCAGCTCTCTTTTCTCTGTAGAGGGTCTCCGACCCCGCTACTGCAAGGATTATCTCAATGGCAAACGTTGGGCTTGCTCGATGATGGCGACCATTCACTAACGCTACGGGTGAAGCAAGCTGTGGAACCGAGTCTGGATTTAACCCTAACGAGTCAGACGCAAACAGCCATGGCGTTGCAGGGGTTGAGGGGCTGGTATGACTTGGGTCTACTCAATGACGCAGAGATTCATGGCACGGTAGAGCTTAATGCGGCGCATCCCGCCCTACTAGCCGGATTAGACGCCTGGTTAGAGCTAAATCTTCTGCAATCTAGCCATGTCAAAAAGATTTGTTTAGTCTATCTGACCTGTGAAATTCCTCTCCCAGTCCTCGCACCTGAGATTTCCACTGTTGACGATAGACCCGTTATTTCCCCACCACTGCCAGCAGTCAAAAGCATGCCTGAGCCGGTCGCGCCCGCACCAAGCCGATTGCGACAAATGGCACAGTCTCTGATGGATGAGCTAAGTGTGCTTTGGCTCTTGCTTTTGGGCGTATTTATGGTGGTGGTGTCGTCAGGGGTGTTGGCCGCGAGCCAATGGCAACGGTTTCCCTCGACGGGGCAGTACGCTATTTTGTGGATTTATACTTTGGGTTTTGGGGCGGCAAGTTATTGGGCTAGTCGCCAGCCTTATTTGCGTTTGACGAGTCAGGCTCTACGGATTGTCACCTTGCTATTGGTGCCGATTAATTTTCTGGCCATGGATAGCTTTGCCCTTTGGCGGAGTCCCCTGGGCTGGCTGGTGATGGCGATCGCCGCTGGTTCCCTCTCTGTTTTAAGTCTATATTTTTTGCACTCCACTCCCCGAAAACCGGGCTGGATCGGGCTAAGTTTACTGGGGTTAAGTGTTTTGCAATGGGGCTGGACAAGTTATGGGTATGCCCTGGGTGCTATCTATGTTGGCGTAATTGGCACGGCGGCGATAACGCTTTATGGGTCTCAGCCAAAATCCAGCCCTCAGGATTCAGAAGATCCCGCAGGTTTGGCGCATCCCTTTAGTCTGAATGGGGCGTTGTTGGTCTACGCGCTGGGAATTTTGCTGGCACGGGCAATCTTTGTGGCGGCGGTTCCCATGACTGAATTGGCGCTGGCGATCGCCATTTGTGGAGCCTTAGTTGCTTGGCAATATTTCTATGGGGTCCGCTACCAAGCTTTGGTCAAGGGGGACACCTGGGGCGGTGGTTTAATCCTCTTGGGCTGGCTCTTGTCTGCGGGGACAATCCCTGGACAAGCGGTGATCATTAGCGGTCTAGGACTTTGGTTTTGGGGAGAGCGTGTGGCTCGTTACCGCCTAGGGTCAGATTTGGTCTTGTTTTGGCTGACGGGACTGCAACTCTTTTGGTTGACGTGGCGATGTCTGCCCGATGGCGCGCAAAATTTCTTTGTTAGCCTGGGTCGAAGTCTAAGCGGCGAAGACACTCCTGCTTGGACATTATTAAGTCTGGCTTTATTTCCCTATTTGCTTTTCAGCGTCTGGCTATGGCGGCGTTTACGGCGTACCAACGATTCAGAGTTATTGATTACAAGCCAAGGCTTAGCACTCCTATTGGGGATCACCCTCACGGCCTTGAGTCTAGGAAATCCGGTCTTGCGTAGTTTGAATTTTGCAGGCTCTACCCTGATTTTGGGTTTTGTGACCCTGACCGAAGCCAATATTGCACCGGCGGTAGACCTGCCGAAAACCCGAGGTCTGGCGACCTGGACTCATCTGGCGGGATTACTGACAATGATCGCCGTTATTGATGGGCAGTGGCCGCGCCTAGACTTGGGCACTTGGACCTTGATCTTGCTCGGGTTGATGGGCATGGAAACCTATGGGGGTTTACTCTCTCTCCCTAGGAAGTGGGCATTATTTTGGTCTAAACAGCATTTTTTTAATCTCGGTCTAGCGGTGATCGCCTACGGAGTGTTGGCAGTCAATCAAGATTTTTTCCAGGATCAGATGATGACCGTTGGAGGGCATTCCGTGGTGAATCCTAGCTGGAGTCTAGTTTGGGGACTGGTCCCCCTGGTTTTGACCAGTACTATTTTCCTGGCGGGGGTAGACCGAAGCCGTGCGGCTAATTTAGCCATTGCCTCCAGCTTGGTTTGGCAAAGTTTAACCTTACCGATCCCGCTGTTGCGCCCCTGGGGATTGGGGGTGGCGAGCCTTTGTGTCTTGGTCAGTACGGTTTATTCCTCTTCGTTAGCCACGGCTTTGATTGCGGTGGGATTTCTGCTGGGAACGTCCCTCAGCTTGCTCCTATTGGTTTTACCGCCCCTGACTAGCGGGTCTGGACTGATCTTGGCCAGCATGACGGTGATCGCCCTCTGGGGATGGCGACACTATCTCATTCAACGTCCATCAAGTTTGGCTCGATATTATGCCCAAGCCTGTGACCTCTGGGCGCTGGGGATTTATGGAGCAACCTTGTTTTTTCTCTGGGGGGATGCGACTTTTTTAATCATTCAAAATCCTAGGTCAATGACGGCGATCGCCATTTTAATGATGTCTGCCTCTTTCTATCGCAGTAGACAACCCCCTGTTTCTCCGGTGATCGCCTGGCTGAGTATTATTAATTTTATTTTTATTTCCTTGGTGCTCCTGCCCTTGCCGGGAGCTCGTTTGCTAGGTCTCGGCTTGGGATTGGCTCTTTTGATTATTCAAACCCATTACCTAGAACAAGAAGAAAGTGCCCTAGTCACGGTGGGCTTTGCCCTGGCCTTTGTGGCAACGGCGGTTTGGGAACAATTTCCCCAATGGACTCCCGATTCTGGCGCGGGTTGGCTTCTGTTAGCGGCGATCGCCGTTTTGAGTCTTTGGCTCTGTCGTTGGGCTCTCCTGCCTCGGCAGACTGCCCTAGCCCGGCTTTATCGGTCAGCCTTAAATAGTTGGGGCGTTGTGCTTTGTGGACTGACCTTGACGGGTCTGACGCTCCATGGTTTTTTTGTTTATAACAAAGTATTGCCCGCCTCTATCAGTGGAACCGTTGCCGCTGGGGTGATATTAGTGGCGATCGCCTTTCGCAGTTGGCCCAGTCTCAATAATCGAACCCTGTATAGCCTGGCCTGGGGCTTAGAACTCCTCGCCGTAGAAAGCCTTGGCTTGGGCGGGGGGTCTCTGCTCACTTTGGCGGTGATCAACATCCTCCTGGGTCTGATGACACAGCTATTGGGCGACTGGTGGCATCGACGTTCCCAGACAGAGATTTATCTAAATGGTTGGCACGGCATCCCCCTGCTCTACGGGGCGATCGGAGCGAGTTTGCGCTGGGGCCTATGGGAACATTGGACAGGTTTGACGACCCTGGGGCTGGTCGTGATTTCGGTGGGCGTGGGGCGACGACGACAGGACTTCAAACCCTTGCTTTACTTAGCGCTGATCGGTATTTCTCTTTCTGCCTACGAGGTTCTTTTTTATCAAATCGCCCCACTATCTCTGGGGGAGCAGGTTTTAGCCATGGCGACGCTGGCAACGACAATCCTCTACGGTTATCGTCTATTTGCACCCTGGTTAAGTCCCTATTTGGGAGTAACGCCCCAGGAATTGAACTGGGCGGCCCACCTGCATTGGTTCCTAGGCTCAGGATTATTGCTATTGACAGCGTTTATCCCCGCGGAGACAGACCCCTGGCTCGGGTTGGGGACAGGATTATTTTTGATTCGGTATGCGCTTTGGCAGGGTCGTTATGCCCAGGACACTGCCCAAGGGGAACTCTGGGTCTACCTGGGCTTAGGGGAAGCAACGATGATCGCCCTAGACCAATTGCCAAGACTAAATAGCTTACCTTTTCTTGATCCCTATTTAGGCTTTTTGAGCAGTATGGTCGCCATAGCTATCTATTTATCCCCTTGGAGTCAGTGGGGGTGGTCTCCCAGACCCTGGCAAAATTTGGCGATCACCTTACCCCTGGCCGGATTAGTCCCCAACGTGGAGGGCTTTTATCCCCTGAACTTTCTGGCGATCGCCGGTTTTTATGGAGGGTTAGCCTATCTGCAACGCGCTATCCGCTGGACCTACGTCAGCCTAATCTTACTCAATGGCTTAGCCGTCGCAACTCTACATCATTTTTCCTGGCAATCCCCCCTAGCCTATGGCGTATTATTGGGAATGTCCCTGTTTTACCTCGCCGCCTACGACCCCGCTTGCCAAATCACCGAGGGCAGAGACCTACGCCACGTTCTACGCTTAATCGGGATAGGGGTGATTAGTGTGCTCAGTCTTAGGTTTTATGCTCAACCGGGCTTTATTCCTGGTATTTGGGGAATTAGTCTGATTTTTGCGGGTCTATCTCTACGAATACGCGCTTTCCTCTACGGCGGCACCCTAACCTTCCTGGCGATCGCCGGCTATCAATCCCTCGTGCTGATTCTCGAAGCTCCCATTCTGAAATGGATTATTGGCTTACTCCTAGGTCTCGGCTTTATTTGGATTGCCGCCACCTTTGAAACTCGGCGAGAACAATTTTCAGTCTGGCTACGTAATTGGTTAATGGACTTTGAAACCTGGGATTGACGGCAATCCCAAAAGATCAAAGGCTAGGGCGCTGAAATAATGGCAGAATATTTAGGGTTATTCTCGCTCGATTAAAATTTTGCCCATGACTGCGGTTTCAGCTTGTTTTCATGCCCTACGCGAACGTGGGGACTGTGCGCTCATTCCTTTTATTACTGCCGGCGACCCGGATCTAGAAACCACAGCCCAGGCGCTTCGTCGCCTCGATCAGGCCGGTGCCGATCTGATTGAATTGGGAGTGCCCTACTCTGACCCCCTCGCCGATGGGCCGGTGATTCAAGCGGCCGCCACCCGCGCCCTCCAGAAGGGCGTAACCCTAGACCAGGTTTTAGAGTTGGTGTCTTCGGTTCACTCCACCATCTCCGCCCCGATCATTCTCTTCACCTACTACAATCCCATTTTCTATCGCGGTGCCGAAGCGTTTGTTAAACAGATTAAAGCGGCGGGCGTAGCCGGCTTAGTTGTTCCCGATTTACCCCTAGAAGAAGCCGAAAATTTGCTCAATCCCTGTGCCGAAATGGGCATTGACCTCACGTTATTGATTGCGCCCACCAGCCCCCAGGAACGAATTCAGGCGATCGCCACCCAGTCCCAAGGGTTTATTTACCTAGTCAGTGTCACCGGCGTCACCGGTATGCGGATCCAAGTCGCCAGCCGAGTTGAAGAATTAATCCAATCTATTCGTCAGGTCACCGACAAACCCGTGGGGGTCGGCTTTGGTATTTCCGAACCAGAGCAAGCCCTCCAGGTCAAACAATGGGGCGCAGACGCGGTGATTGTTGGCAGTGCCTTTGTCAAACGTTTAGCGGAGGGAACCCCAGAGCAAGGGCTGGCATCGATGGAAGACTTTTGTCGTCAACTCAAAACCACTCTGACCGATTAATGGCACTCAAAAAAATTTAGCTTAGCGGAATAAATTAAAACAAATCTTCATCGTCATTCTCTTATTACCAGATGTCGATTTGGATTTGTTGATCAATCTTTCCAATGAACTGTTGTTAATTATACTGGGGAGATTAGCCGGTGGAATTGCTCCGCGCTTCTTGGGGGAGTTATTTTTTGAATGGCTCAATAAATTTATTTATCTCCAAGATACCGCCTATCTAACCATTCTCTGGATGAGTATCCGATTATTACTAAAAGCTCTTTTACCTAATTTTGTTTCCCCTGAGTGGATGGTTCTATCTGTAATTGCGGCTTTGTTTACGTGGGGATTTTCTAAGCGCGAACAATTAGAACTGTCTTAATTAAGATACGCTTCTAGCCATTGTCGAAATTCTCGCCGTAAAGCACTCATGGGCAAGTCTTGATTTTTTTCTAAATAGAGAGAAATTCCCTCAATGATAGGAATATTTGGAAAATTTTTGCTGGTTAAAGATTTAGTATATTCTCCTTGCTCTAGAATATTAATTTCTAACTTTCCTTGGTTATAACGCCAAATTTCAGATATTCCTAACGCTTCATAGGCACTGACTTGGGTTGCAGACGTAAAATCTACCTCGATCGCCAAATCAGGAACAGGATCAATTTCTAGATTCAGGCGTTGTTTGCCAATCATAGACTGATAGTTTTGAATATAAAAACAGTCATCAGGTTCGATTCCTGCTTCCATGCGTTTGTTCTTGAAGGTAGTGGAACCGAGGGATTCCCACTCTAAATGGAGTTCATCTAGAATAATTTTCAAGAGATCTCCAATTAAAACCTTCGCGCGTTCATGGCCTGGTAATGGCATCCGAAATTCCAAAACTCCTTTGTAGTAGGCAATATGTGAGTGACGACGGTCCCCCAAGTCTTCTATAATTTCCTCAAATTCTTGCCAGCTAATGTTGTCTAAGGTGACGCGCTGGCCTGGCTCGACTTTAATTTGGGCGATCGCAACTTTGACTGGCATGATCTCAAATTCCAAATAGTAAGTTTCTCAATTCTAACAGGTAAAAAAGAATAAGCATGACTAACCAAAAAGGATAGACTAAACGTTCACTTTACGATGGTGATAATTGCCAGGCTAATCACAGTAACAATAAAAATACGACGTAACCATAAATTATTAATTTTTAAGGCTATTTTAGAGCCTACCATGCCCCCAATAAACATGGTGATACTCAGGGCAATACCGAGAGGATAATCAATAATTCCTTTCAAAATAAAGATGCTGGTAGCAATTAAAGATGAAAAAACATTCACCATCTTCGTTGTGGCGATCGCCTCTACATAGGTCATCTGAAATAAGCCAACATAGGAAGCCGTCAACATAGTTACATAACCACCACTAAAAAAGCCGCCATAGATACCCAAAATAAATGTAGCAACATAGCCAGCAAATTCTTTAAGCTTCGAGGGTTTGCCTTCAGATACTACCCCGGCTTTACGATTGAAAAACGAAAAAATAATCACCCCAATCATAAAAATTGAAACTAGCTGAGGCAAGGACTTAGCGGGAACAATGAGTAATAATCCTGCGCCAATACCTGAACTGATTAACGTTATGGTAATTAAACGTGGTAAAAGCTGAAAATTAACCGTTTTTTGTTTGATAAAGGGTAAACTAGCCCCAATACTCATAAAAGTTAGCCCCATCATATTGGTGGCCAGAGCAGTGCGGGCTTCAATCCCCATCTGTAACATCGTGGGTATAGTGATCAGGGTATTGCTACCGGTTACGACGCTAATAATGCTAGTGACTAAGAAGACGATGAGTAGAATGAATAACTGAAGGGAAGATAACGCAGCCATGGGCAGTAAAGAGGATAGAAGATGAAAAATTGTGATATAAAACAGACAAGCAATTTTATTGTCAATATAATCTTAAATTTGTAAGTGGTTTTGTCATGTGTCAACTACTGGGTATGAATTGTAATGTGCCTACGGATATTTGCTTTTCCTTTGAGGGTTTTTGTGCTAGAGGTGGTAAAACTGATGAACATAAAGATGGCTGGGGTATTGCTTTTTTTGAAGGACTAGGCTGTCGTTTATTTTTGGATGATAATGCTTCCATCGCTTCTCCCATTGCTGAATTAGTCAAACAATATCCTATTAAATCCCGCAATGTCATTGCCCATATTCGTAAAGCAACTCAGGGAAAAATAGGACTGGAAAATTGTCATCCGTTTCAGCGGGAACTGTGGGGAAATTATTGGGTATTTGCTCACAATGGTAACTTAGAAAATTTTGATTATCCATTCAATGGTTTATATCAGCCAGTGGGTACAACGGATAGTGAGAAGGCTTTTTGCTTTATTTTGGAAGTTTTAAAGGAAAAGTTCACCCATCAAAAACCAAATTTACCTGAACTTTATCAAGTTTTACAAGAGTTGACATCCAACTTATCCAGCTACGGTATCTTCAATTACTTACTTTCCAATGGTGAATACCTTTTTGCCTATTGCACAACAGAGTTACATTATCTCGTTAGACAAGCACCTTTTGCGGCGGCTCATCTCATTGATGAAGATATTACCGTCGATTTTCAAGCCCTAACAAATGGGGAAGACCGGGTGGCAATTATTGCGACTGCTCCCCTAACAGATAATGAGATTTGGACAGCCATTGAACCGAGGAAACTATTGGTCTTTCAAGATGGATTGCCGTTGGTTTACGAGTAAGTAAACTAGCTGATTCCAGGATATCGCCAGACACCAACCTCCTAAAATATCACTGAGGTAATGAACTCCTAGATATAAGCGAGTCCAAGCAATTAAGGCGGCAAATAGTCCCCCTAGCAAGACGACCCACCAGCGCCAAGGATAGGGCCAACTCAAAGTGATTAAAACCATCGCTAGCATCATACTAGAAAGGCTATGACCACTGGGAAAAGAGGGATCGGTTGGCCAGATATAGCTGGATTTCCAGAGGTGGGGCCGGGGTCGATCAAACAAATATTTACTGCCATAGTTCAAGGCGATCGTCCCCAAGGAGGTTATCGTAACATAGTAAAAAGAACGCCATTGTTTATGCAGGACTAATATTAAAGCTAAACCCAGAAGTATCGGCGTTGTTCCCCACCTAATGCCCAAATTCGTCAATTTCAGAGCACATTGGTCTAACCAAGGATAGCTATGGGTGTGGAGCCACTCTAGAAAATTGGTTTCCAAGCCAATCCCCAAGGGAAATCGTACAATGGCGATCGCCAAAAAGCTAAACAACAATAACGAACAAACAAGAAGAGCTAGGGAACTCTGAATTAAAGTCATTAATGCAAAACTCCGAAAATTGCCTTATTCTCATTATGCATAGCCAAAACCCCATGGAATCGGCAAAGAGAAAAAAACCGAATCCAATCAAAGCAATGGTAACAATTTTTCCCTCTGGAAAACGAAGGATTAAATAGCATAGTTTAGATATCCGTTTGCTTCTGCAAAGAATTTGCTTTTTCGAGGTTTAACAAAGACAGACTGTCCTACCTTAAGGTTTAGTTCATTAAATTGTTCTCGGCTGAGGTGAGCAATAATAATCTCAATATCTTTTAAGCTCAGTTCCACCTGGATTTCCCAACCGAGGTGAGTGATACGTTTAATTACGGCTTGACTGGTTATATCATCAGGTTCGATCTGTAAACTCACATCGTGAGGACGGACAAATACCGATGCCGAGGCATGACGAGGAAACTCTTCAGTCGCCAATTCTGGACGGTTTTGAAACAATTCAGCCGTGGAGGGTAAAATATTAACCTCACCAATGAATTCCATAACAAAGGGAGTCCTAGGATTGTCATAAATTTCTGCGGGAGATCCAATTTGCTCAATTCTGCCTTTGTTCATCACCACAATTTCATCCGCAACTTCCATAGCCTCTTCCTGGTCGTGGGTGACAAAAACGCTAGTAAGGTGAACTTCGTCGTGCAAACGCCGCAACCAGCCCCGTAATTCTTTTCTAACCTTCGCATCGAGAGCACCGAAGGGTTCATCTAATAATAAAACCTGGGGTTGAACGGCTAACGCTCTTGCCAACGCAACTCGTTGTCGCTGTCCGCCGGAAAGTTGCGAAGGATACCGATCGCCAAGGCCCTCCAGTTGAATAAGTTCTAATAATTCCTGAACCCGATGTTTAATGTCAGCTTTGGAGTGTTTGCGAATATCTAAGCCAAAGGCAATATTTTTGCGGATGGTGAGGTGCTTAAATAGGGCGTAGTGCTGAAAAACAAAGCCAATGTTACGTTTGCGAATATCTAAATGGGTCGTGTCTTGTCCATTGATGATAATTTGTCCCTGGTCTGGCTTCTCCAATCCGGCGATCGTTCGCAGAAGTGTTGACTTTCCCGACCCCGATGGCCCCAAAAGTGCCACTAATTTACCGTCGGGAACCTCTAGATTGATTTCCGATAATGCCTGAAAAGTACCAAAACGCTTTTCAACACGACTCACAACAATGCTCATTACTGACTCCTTAGATAAACACAAAACTTGATCAAGAGGAATTTTGGAGGGGATTTGAGAACAACAGCTAATGACGATGGTGCCCTGTATTTCGCTCTAAAATTTCCTTGAGCACTAACGTTACTGCGGCTAGTACTGCTAATATCACGGCTGCCCCAAAGGCCGCTTCCGTATCGTAGTTTTTATACTCTTGCTCTACAAAAATAGGTAGAGTGCTAGTCTGTCCGAGAATACTGCCAGAAACTACCGAAACTGCCCCAAATTCCCCCATAGCGCGGGCATTGGTCAACAGAACCCCATAGAGTAGCCCCCAGCGGATATTCGGTAGGGTCACTCTCCAGAAAATTTGCCAATCCTTAGCCCCTAAAATACGAGCGGCCTCTTCTTGTTCTGATCCCATTTCCTCTAAGACCGGGATTACCTCCCTAGCCACAAAGGGTAAGGTCACGAAAATCGTGGCCAAAACCATACCCGGAAGGGCAAAAAGAATTTTAATATCTGCTTCATGAAAAATAGAACCGATCCAGCCCTTTTGTCCATAAAGCAAGACAATCATCAAGCCCGCTACCACCGGAGAAATAGAAAAGGGTAAATCTAAGACACTTAAAAACAACGTGCGGCCAGGAAATTGATTGCGAGCAAGAACCCAGGCGGCACAGAGGCCAAAAACTGTATTCAGAGGAACGGTAATGAGAGCGATAATAACCGTTAATTGTACTGCCACCTGAAAATCTGGGTTTTGAATAGTATTGAGAAACGGTTCCCATCCTTTATGAAACGCTTCATAAAAAACCGAGGTTACCGGCACCAACAAAATTAAAGCCAAGTAGCCCACCGCAACGGCAATCAAAATTAGTTTGGGTTTAATCCACGGCATAACGACGACCCCACTGTTGCAAGAGATTAATAATGAAAAGCAGAATCAGAGACACCAAGAGTAAAACCGCACCAATTACAGTCGCTCCCTCGTAGTCGTACTCTTCTAAGCGTTGAAACACAAGAACTGGCGCAATTAAGTCTTGAAAAGGAATATTAGCCGCCACTAGGACAACTGAGCCGTACTCACCGACAGCCCGCGAAAATCCCAGGGCAACGCCGGTCAAGATCGGGGGCAAAAGCGGGGGGAAAATCACTCGCCAAAACGTCTGCCATTCCGTTGCGCCCAAGGACCAAGCGGCTTCCTCTGCTTCTTCTTCCATTTCCTGTAACACGGGCTGAAGCGTCCTAACTACAAAGGGAAGGGAGATAAAGACCATCGCCACAAAAACTCCCCAACGACTAAAGGCGATTTGAATACCAAAGGGGGTAAAGAATCGGCCAATCCAACCATCGTTACTGTAAACCGTTGCCAAGACTAAACCCGCCACAGAGGTTGGTAGAGCAAAGGGTAAATCTACGGCGGCATCGACAATTTTTTTTCCGGGAAAATCGTAGCGAACCAAGACCCAAGCAACCAGAGTACCAAAAACGCCATTAATTGCTCCTGCTAACAAAGCTGTAACAAAGGTGACATTGTAAGCAGAAACGGCAATATCGGAACTCGCAACTTCCCAAAAGCGTCCCCAGCCGAGAGAGAGGGACTTTGTCACCAAAGCAATGATCGGTAAAATTAACAAAAATAGGAGGTAAATGATCGTCACTGCCCAAGGCGGCGAAAAACGTGAGCCGATAATACCGAGCCAAGGCTGAGGTCGCAGATCTTGAATTTGAGTAAGATTCTCCATTACCAGCCGTCCGTTTCTAAATCAGAGATGATATGGATGTTGAGTTCTGCTAAATAGATGAGAGCGTCTTCAATATTTTTAGCATCTCCCACCAGCGATAGGTCAAACCAGCCACTTTCTCGTCCATTTGCCCCCAAGATCGCCGCAAGAATATTAATCTCCAGACGGTAACGAGTCGCTAACTGGGAAATAATGGGGTCTTGCTGGTATTGAGTCGGGATTTGTATCCGAATGCGAGCTTGAGAAGAACGCAGGGGATGGCTGGCATCAAGAGGAAGAATTTTTATCGTTGTCATAATCAAACGCCATAGGGTTGAACAGAGTTGTTTTTAAAAACAAAGGACTTACTTTGCCTTAAAGACCTGGTCAAAAATACCACCATCCTTAAAGAATTTATCTTGTACTTTCTCCCAGCCACCAAATGCGTTAATCGTATAAAGTTTCGGAACCTTGGGAAACTTACTGGCGTATTTATTGGCAACTGTCGCATTGACCGGACGGAAACCGACTTTGGCAAATTCTTCTTGGGCTTCAGGGGTGTAGAGATATTTCACAAAGGCAGTGGAGACTTCCTGGGTTGCCCGTTTGTTAGCGACTTTATCCACCACGGCCACTGGAGCATCAATGGAAATATTCACCGGCGGGATAATGTAAGGTTCGTTTTCTCCTTTGGATTTAGCCAGGAGAACTTCGTTTTCGTAATTGAGTAGGACATCTCCCTGATTTTGCTTGTAGAAAGCATCCGTTGCTTCTCGGGCATCCTTGGGCAGGACGGGCACGTTGTTATAAACCTTGGTGGTAAATTCCCGAGCCTTGGCTTCCGTTCCGCCGCCTTGGGTGACAGACCCCCATAATCCCATGAAGTTCCAGCGGGCTACCCCAGAGGTTTTAGGATTAGCGGTGATAGTTTTGACCTCGGGACGAGCTAGATCTTGCCAACCTTTGATCTTTTTGGGATTACCAGCACGAGACACCAGGGCAATAACAGACTTTGTAACGATGGCATTATTAGGAGCTTCTTTTTGCCAGCCGGGGTTAATTAGTCCGGCTTTTTGAATTCTGGCCACATCGGATTCGAGAGCTAATTGCACTATGTCTGCTTCTAAACCATCGATTACAGCCCTAGTTTGGGAACCAGAGCCAGCATAGCTTTGCTTAACGGTGAGTTTTTGTCCTTTTTCTTTTTGCCACTTAGCAGCAAATTTAGGAATTATTTTTTCGTAGGCGCTACGGGTGACAGCATAGGAAACCAGCGTGATTTCTACGTCCTTTGCTTTCTGCTGACCCAGAACTGGACTGGGGATAAGTTGACCGACTGCTACACCGGCGATCGCCAGGAAACCCAAAGGATACAACGCTTTAATCGTTATCATGAACCACACTCAAGTGTTTTAAATTTGTAATGAGTTTACATAATATATTTATCTGAGATAAGATGCAACACAATTTCAAATGCATCTAAATTCATCGACGGATCGGAGAACGAGGGATTAGCTTTGTGCCATGATCAGAAGGTAGTTTGTTTTTCTATCGGATTTAAGCTGGCATTATTTAACCTTGGGCTATGGCAAAACGCACCACCTCCTCTACACCAACACTTCTGAACAAGCTCGTGCATGGTAACTACCTCTTCCGAGGCTTCAAAGAAGACTGGCTGGCAAATTATCTTTCCCCAGAACTTCTTAAAATGGAAAAATTATTTTCTAACCGTCCGGTCTACACTGCCTTCTTGCCGGAACAGTATCTGGATTCTCTCTACGTCGTTTTGGATGAGGGACTCGTCATTACTCGTAGTACACCCCTTGACCGAATTATTGCGATTAACTACGCTGGTAGTTGTTTTGGTCTTAGAAGCCTACCCTTCAGCTATGGCTTAGCAACCCGAGCGTTTCCTTGTCTGGTGGAAGCCTATAAAACCACCCATGTGATTAAAATTCCCCTAGCCCAGGTTCAGCAGATCTACGAGGACAGTGAGCAGTTTCAGGAACGCTATCGGTTTATTTTTGAACTACACCAAAAGTTTGAATATCATTTGCTCAATTGCGGTGCTTACCCTCCCCAAGCCGTAGCGGCATTACTTCGGGCCTTGATCTACCAAGAGCGAGAATTAGGCAATCAGCCAAATTCCCAAGGTATCTATCAATTTGACCTTCCCATTGATGTGATTGCTAGGGCCTGCCAACTCAATCAGCGCACGGTGGAACAGGTACTGAAAGGAATGCAACAAGTCGAGCTTATTAAACTTTGTAAAGATGAGGGAGATGACGTAATCCAAGTATTGGCTCCAGAGACCATGAAAGAAGTCTATGGTGCAACTCGTGAAAAGGTCTCTTGGTGGCCCCTCCGCTAATTGTTTGTAAAGTTATCCTTTTACGGCTCCGGCGGTGAGTCCTTGCACAATTCTCCGCTGGAAAAATAACACCAGCACAACCAAAGGAAATGTTGCCAGAACCGTGGTTGCCGCCATGAGCCCGTAGGGAATTTCAAATAAGCTAGAGCCGGCGATCGCCCACAAAGTTTATACCAGCAAGTCCCGCAGTATTAGGGAATTTAGGGGGCTTGTGAACGGTATTTCTTTTCTTGGATATCACCTTAACTCTTGCACCCTATCTGTACTATGCTCACTTGCATGGAGTATTTTTTTTGCGACTTAAATTTAGGCTCTGAAAAATACGACAAATAGTGGATAGACTAACCTTAATATTTTCTTCTTCTTCAAGTCTTTTTTTGATTTTTTCAAGAGTAATATCGTTTTTCTCATTCATCCAATCTCCTACCATGATGATCTGTGATTGAGATCACTTTAATTCTTGCCCTCCTGAAGGGCTACGAGGATTAAGATTTCCTGTTTCGCGCCATTGTTTAATGATTTTTTGAACAAAGCTTTTAGCTACGCAAAATCTTTTAGCAAGTTTGGCTATGGAAATCTTTTCGTTAAAGTAGGTATCAACAATCTTTTGGCGAAAGTCTACTGAGTATGCTTTCATTTTTTACTTTTTGAGATTACTATGGTCTACATAAGATATGTATACCTCACTTCTGCAAAAAAAAAACGCTATAGCCCTCTTTCATGAGTTTCAGAAGAACTTTTCGATGTCAAAGCCTGAAGTGCTTGAATAGTAAAGATTTCATGATGTGTACTCAATAAAAGATTCCAACTGCAATTGTTCTTCATGAAAATCAATAGAGTAAGCTCCTAGCAAAGGTTTCAGTCCGTTTAAAATTAATTCTCCGACCAAAATGACGAAAGAGGGATAGTACCTCGAACTGAAGAGTAGAGTATGACCAGTGATTGCAAGCAAGATTTCCTTATATTGCCCCTAAATTACGATAGTCACCTAAAAAAAGCGTTTTGTGCAGACAATAATACTTTTTTGAGCTTTACACCCCCTTGCCGACGTCGCCACGGGATCAGCTGCCACAACCAAGAACATTCCCAAACACAAACAGACGGCGATCGCACTATGGGATAAGTAGGGGGAATGAATCAAATATAAGTACATAAGCATGGATGTAGCTAAAACCCTTGTGGTGACTCAAAGCGAGTGAAAGCTATTAGGCTTCTTCATAAATAAAATGACTACGCTACCAGAAGTGTCTAAGACGGCAAAAAGCGCAATTGATGACTCTACGGATAGCGTGTCGTCCTTATTCTTGAAGAGGTCTATTGTAAGTTTAATTACCTCCTCCTACTTAACCTAGCCTTGAACATGAAAACAGATTGGTTCCGTCCTCACCATATTGCTAACTGTTTTATGATTGGAAAATGCAAAAGCTCACAATTACCCGACCCGACGACTGGCACCTTCATCTACGCGATGGTGCGGGACTGAAAACGGTTCTACCCCATACGGTGCGTCAGTTTGCCCGCGCCATCATCATGCCGAATTTGAAGCTCCCAGTACGCTCGGTAGCCGATGCCGCGGCCTACCGTGATCGCATCATCGCCGCAATTCCGATTGGCAAACAGTTCGAGCCACTGATGACACTCTACCTCACGGACAACACTAGCCCCGAAGAAATTGTCGCGGCCAAAGCATCCCAGTTTATCAAAGCGGTGAAGTACTACCCAACAGGTGCAACAACCAACTCAGACTTCGGTGTGACGGACATTCGTAGATGCGATCATGTCCTTGAAGCGATGCAGCAGGTAGATATGCCGCTACTACTCCATGGAGAGGTGACGGATAGTCATATTGATGTTTTTGACCGCGAGAAAGTTTTCATTGAGAAATACTTGATCCCACTCATAGCGCAATTTCCCAAACTGCGGGTGGTGCTCGAACACATTACCACCTCAGAGGCGGTGAAGTTTATCCTATCTGCCAACAATGTCGCGGCAACGATTACGCCCCAACATTTATTATTGAGCCGAAACAGTCTCTTCAAAGGCGGCATTCGTCCCCATTTTTATTGCCTGCCAATTTTGAAGCGCGAGGAGCATCGCTTGGCACTTTTGCAAGCGGCAACATCGGGCAATCCCAAGTTTTTTCTGGGTACCGATAGCGCCCCCCATTCCCGCGACAGTAAAGAAAGCTCCTGTGGCTGTGCTGGTTGCTATTCGGCTCTGCACGCCATGGAGTTGTACGCAGAAGCGTTTGAGAGCGTTGATGCTCTCGATAAACTCGAAGCTTTCGCCAGCTTCTATGGTCCAGATTTTTATCAGCTCCCACGCAATACGGAACAAATCACGTTGACCAAAACGACTTGGCGCATTCCTGATGAATTGCCATTTCCTGACTCTGGACTCGTGCCGTTACGGGCGGGTGAGGAGATAACCTGGCAAATGTTGTGACACGGGTGGGGTCAATCTTATATAGTTGAAAAACCGATCCAGATAGTTCATGTGCACCTAGGGCGGGTCGATAACATGAGCCAGATTAGCCATTAATTCCAGGTTGGTGGTGGTTGCATAATGAACGCAAGGGGAATGGTCATCATAATGGAGTTGATCAGAATGGTCATGGATTCGCCGCCATTGACGGGTAAGAGAAAGGTGATCACCAGTAAGGAACTTATTTAGGTTTTCAATTAAGGAATTGAACTTTTTGAGTATTTTTTAGGCTAACACATTACCATTTTTTGTAGGGTAAGAACTTGCCACACATTACAACTTTTACCCGATCACCCTTAGGATCTTCGACCTTTTCCACGTCAAGGGTAAAGTCAATGGCACTCATGATTCCATCGCCGAATTTTTCATGGATAACCGCCTTAATTGGCATTCCATAAACTTGCATGATTTCATAGAAACGATAAATTAAGGGGTCTGTTGGAATAACTGGCTCTAAGGATCCTTTCAAAGGATAATCTGTTAACTCTTCAATCAGAGATTGATCAGCCCCAAGCGCGTCAATAATTTTCTTGGCTTCTTCTGGTGAAGCACTGGCTTGACGATAAAAAACGGAAGCAATCCATACTTCGTCACATCCTAACGTCGCTTCCAAATCAGCAAAACTTAAACCCGCCGCTTTTTTGGCGGCTAGAAGCTTTTCGGTAATCACAGATATTGTCATGGTTAAAAATAAAGACTACACAATTGACTTGAAATGAACAATTCTTGAAAAATCATGAACTTGGACTCCACTATTACAACAAACTCAAGTTGTAAATTATGTAGCTTTAGTTACATAAAAAATGACTTTTTTGCTAGATTCTCTGGAGAATTCTCCTTGCTTGAGATTTGCACCAAGGACGAAACTAGAATCTGTCAAAACGCTACCTTTCCATGCCTAATCACCCTGGGGAAATTGCTCCCACAGACTCGTGGTCTGGCGAAGACTACGGTGATCGCCATTCCCCAAAATCAGGTGGTCTAGGACCGGCACTTGCAGTAGTTGCGCTCCTTTTAATAGCAATTCCGTCAGTTGAATATCCTCAGGACTCGGGTCTAAACTGCCAGAGGGGTGATTATGGGCCACGATTAGGCGATTGGCTCCTTGTTTAATCGCTTCTCGAAAAATTTCCTTCGGATGGACCAAGGTTTCCGTCGCCGTGCCAATGGTAATCACCTTGGTGGCCACTAGCCGATTTTTGACATCCATCATCACCAGGGCAAAATGTTCCTGGGCCTGCCACATCAATTCTTGACTCAGAGCCGCCGCCGCCATGGCCGGGCTATCAATAATGACCCGTTCTAGGGGACGACTTTGAAACACTCGTTTGCCAAGCTCCACTGCGGCCAAAATCGTGGTGGCTTTGGCCGGCCCGATGCCGGGGAAATTCATTAATTCCTGGGAATGAATCTCGCGCAATACATCCAGAGGATCGCGTTTATCCTGCCCTAATTGCTGAAGAATGTATTGTCCTAGTCCTACCGCTGAGAGTTTCCCTTTCCCTTGGCCCGTGGCGAGGAGAATCGCCAACAACTCCGCCGCCGATAGCGATTTGGCTCCTGCTTGCAATAGACGTTCCCGTGGGCGTTCGCTGCTGGGTAGGTCGGCGATCCTGAGGTGATAGGTCATGGTGATGGATCCTCCGGGGCGGCACTGGAGTAGACGAGGGAGAAACCATTAAGATAGATAAACAATTTCGTTTCGATTTTGTAACTCTTATTTATTACTAGTCAGCAATTATGTTTAATTGGTTCCGTCGTCAGTTTGGGAATGCTCCCGACTCTGAAACGCCTGCTGTGGAGGTAGAAACTCCCCCTGTCTTGGAAACGGAACCGGACGCAGAACCAGAGCCGGTCGTTTCTGCACCGCCCCAAGAAGACTATCTTAATTGGGCGAAGCAAGCCTACCAGACGATTCAAGAGCGCAAAGCCCAAACCCTAGAAACAACGGAACCCGAAGCCCCCGCCTTACCTACCGAAGAGACCAATCCCGATGAAACGATCACCGAGGTAACAGAGCGGGGCCCCGCCTGGTTAGAAAAATCCGACCGTTTGGATGTGCTGAAGGAGACGGCCCTAGAGACGGCGTTGATCGATGGGCCAATTTTGCCCACCGCCGATGCTATTCGTTTTGATGATGATTTTGTCTGGGCGGCGAAAACCCTAGCGGAACAGGGGCGATCAGCCGAGGATGTCTCAGAAGAAGAAATTAATTGGCTGAATAAGTTACGCCAAGGACTGACCAAAACCCGTCGTAATTTGGTCAATCAACTCAAGTCCATTGTTGGTCAGGGGCCCTTGAATGAAGCGGCGATCGCCGAAATAGAAGCCCTGCTGCTGCAAGCCGATGTTGGCGTGGATGCCACCGACTATATCATTGCCACCCTGCAAGCCAAACTCCAGGAAGAAACCCTGCCTCCGGAGCAGGCGATCGCCTTTTTGAAGCAAATTTTACGCGATATTCTAGACCGTCCCCTGGAGACCCTCACGACCCTAGAGTTTGTCCCTGAGGCTGGTTGTCTGAATATTTGGCTTTTGACGGGGGTGAATGGTGCTGGTAAAACCACCACCATTGGTAAATTGGCGCACCTGGCAACAAAATCTGGCTATAGCTGTATCATCGCCGCCGCCGATACCTTCCGGGCCGCCGCCGTGGAGCAGGTCAAGGTCTGGGGAGAACGCAGTGGCGTGACGGTCATTGCCAATCCGGGACAAAATACCGACCCGGCTTCGGTGGTTTTTGATGGCATCAGTGCCGCCCAGTCCCGCTCTGTTAATTTATTGTTGGTAGATACCGCCGGTCGTCTACAAAATAAAAAAAATCTGATGGACGAATTAGCCAAAATTCGCCGCATTATCGACAAAAAAGCCCCCACTGCTCGAGTAGAATCGCTCTTAGTCCTGGATGCGACCCTAGGGCAGAATGGTCTGCGCCAGGCCCAGGTCTTTGCGGAAGCGGCCAAACTCAGTGGCGTGGTCTTAACCAAGCTCGATGGCACCGCTAAGGGCGGGGTGGCCTTGGCCGTAACCCAACAACTCAATCTCCCCATTCGTTTCATTGGAGCCGGGGAAGGCATCGAAGACCTACGCCCCTTTTCTAGCTTTGAGTTTGTTGAAGCCCTGTTAAACGGCTAGATAACATCCCCAAAATCTATGACACCCCAACATCCTGCACCCTATAGCGGCTGGTCTTTGACAGAACGTGACCGGGAAACTATTGTCGGCCTCATGCCCGCCTGGGAATGGTTTTATCGCTATTATTTTCGGGTACAAACTGCCGGCTGGGAGAATATTCCCGACGAAAAAGTCCTCATCGTTGGCTCCCACAATGGAGGACTGACCTCGCCAGATATGGTGATGATGATCTATGATTGGTTCCGCTATCAGGGGCTAGACCGTCCAATCTATGGCTTGATGCACCCCTCGGTCTGGAAAATGAATAGGGGGATGGCGGAAATGGCGGTCAAGGTCGGAGCGGTGCAGGCTCATCCCAAAATGGCGATCGCCGCCTTGCACCACGGAGCAAGCGTATTGGTCTATCCCGGTGGTGCCCAGGATGTCTTTCGTCCCTTTAGCCAACGCCATAGAATCAACCTCGCCGGACGCAAAGGGTTTATTAAACTTGCCCTGCGGGAAAAAGTCCCGATCGTGCCGGCTATTTCCGTCGGTTCCCATGAGACCTTGTTTGTGATTACAGATTGCTACGAGCAAGCCAAATGGCTCCACGATTTGGGGATGCCCTGGATTTTAGACCTAGACCCGGTGGTTTTTCCTATTTATCTCGGACTGCCCTGGGGCCTCGCGGTGGGCCCACTCCCCCATGTGCCGATACCCTTGACCATGCACACTCGCATTGGCCAGCCCATTCACTTTGAGCGCTATGGTGCCGCCGCCGCTCGGGATCGAGACTACGTCAAGGCTTGTTACGATCTAGTCGTAGCAAGAATGCAGGCAGACTTGGATCAATTGGTGGCAGAAACCGAGGGTTGTCCTTTGAGCGCCAATTCCTCTGCCATCGGGGAAGGGCCCCGGTAGAATAGTCCAAGCCAAATTGAGCATAATTACCGTGGAACCGATCAAGCCTTTCTACTTCGATATCAATGATGATGAGATTGAATTTTTTCTCTCTGAAGCGCGACAAATTTTAAAATCTGGTACTCTTATTCTTGGCCCCCATAGCAAAGATTTTGAGCAATCCTTTGCCCAGTATGTGGGAACGAGCCATGGAATTTCCGTCAATAGTGGTTCCTCTGGGCTAGAAATTTTGCTCCGTCTCAAAAAAGCAGAGCAAACAACAGTCTTAGTCCCCACCAATACCAACTTTGCCACCGTTGCCTCGGTGTTGAGGGTCGGGGCGGAGGCGCAATACCTGGATATGGACGCCACCACCTTTGCTCCGTCCTTGGCCATGGTTCAAGAAGCGGTGGAGAATAAAGTCTATGCCCAACCCCTCTCGGGGGTCCTCTGGGTTCACATTGGCGGAGTTATTTCCCCGGAGTTTCCCTCGGTGGTGGACTATTGCCATCGTCACGGATTATTTGTCCTAGAAGACACCGCCCATGCCCACGGCAGTCAAATTAATGGCATTCAAGCCGGAAATTTAGGGGATGGTGCTTCCTTTTCATTTTTTCCCACTAAGGTGATGACCACCTTTGAAGGCGGGATGATTACCCTCAATGATGCCGAGGAAGCGGCGATCGCCTATTCTTTGCGTAACCAGGGTAAGCGGGGCATGAATTTTGGGGGACTGCATACTGATTTTGGTAACAGTACTCGCATGAGCGAAATCCATGCGCTGTTGGGTCAAATCCATCTGGCTAAGTTGGATGGGATGTTGGCCCAGCGACAACGGGTCTATGAACGCATTACAGCACCGTTGAAGGATGCCGGGATTCAGTTTGTTGCCACCGACCACATGAATCGGGCCAGTCAATATAAACTTATAGTTCTTTTGCCCAAAGGAAAAACCGTCGCGGGCGTTAAGGCGGCGATCGCCGAAGAGCAAATTTTTCTTGGGGGTACAGTTTACGAAATTCCCTGCCATTGTCAACCCGTGTTTGAGGGCATCTGTGCAGGCCAGAGCTTCCCCGTCGCCGAACGCTGGTGTCCGAATCATATTTGTCCGCCCTTGACCTCTGGTATGAACGAGGCCGAGGCCGACCGAGTCGGAGAAGCCCTCGTGCGGCATCTTACCGCTTGATGGTGAGGTTTTGGGGTTAGCCTGTCCCTGAGCGTAGTCGAAGGGCCAGGGCAAGATAGTTTTTGGGGCGTTGCTCATTTGAAGTCTGTTTTGCCCCCCTAGCCCCCCAAATTTGGGGGGAATAAAGAGCAGAACCTATGATCAGTTTAATTGTATTTGTCTACTTGGCCTGTTTGAGAATTAATGCTGTTTATTTATCGCTATCGTTTCATGCTGCTCGCGGCTAGTCTCGGGGTTGTGGGTTGCAGTCCCCTCGACCCAGCGCCAACATCCCTCTCGAGTGGAGCCAATCAGAGTGCCTACGCCCGCATCGGTGAGCAAATCCAGGCATCAGCGGCGGCGGTGAATTTAAAAGTCACCGATACTCGCAATTCCCAAGGCTCTCGGCAAAATTTGGAGCGACTGCTCGCCCAAGAAGTGGATTTTGCTATCACCCAACTCGATGTGGCCAGTGAAGCCATGGCTAAGGGAGAAGTCGTGGCGATCGCCATTTTGACCGAAGAATATTTACATGTTGTGACCGATGAAACGTCTAAAATCAATCGGTTTGAGCACCTCGATAACAAAAAAGTGAGCATCGGGCCCGAAAGAAGTGGGATCAATTTCACCGCCTCGCGTATTTTTCAGGCCACTAACCTGCGTATTTATGCCCAGAATTCAACCCTGGGCGATGGCAAAATCATTTCTCGACTGCGGAGTGGCCAAGAAGATGCCTTAGTTTACGTGGGACCCCTCAAAGCCAGCAACAAAGTTCGTACCATTCTCAGTCAAAATGTGGGGCTACGTTTTATCCCCCTCGAGCCGAGCTTTATAAATTATTTGACCCTGCAATTTCCGGAATCCTATCGGCAAGCGATTATCCCCGAAGGCACCTACCGACCCCTGCCCCAATTGCCTAGCCAAGATATTCTCACCATTTCCACTCCCGGCGCCTTGCTGACTCGACCGGACGTGGGTCATGATACCGTTGCCCTTGTTACCTGGGCTATCTTGTCAACGGCACGGCAGTTTGCCCCCTTTTATCCAAAATTAGCTGAGCAGAACGGCGCTCGACATTTGTACGAAGGGTTGATTTATGTTCATCCGGCCGCTCAACAAACCTATCTCAACGGCGACCCCCGTGTCGCTTGGTTACGCTACTTGCAGGAAAATAAACCCCTCCAAGCCGCCTCGATCATGCTCTTGAGTACCACGACCATTGGTTTTATGTTGCGCCGTTGGCGTTACCAACAAACCGAAAAAATCCTCAGGGCCAATCGTCAGGCGATCGCCAGTTTATTCAAACAAATGAAACAAGACCCGAAGACCGCTCTCCACGAGATGGAAGAATTGCGACAAAGCTATCGCCTGCGGCTGATCGCAGGAACTCTTGCGCCGGAGCTTTATCAGAAGATCGATCACCTCAATGCCATTGTCACCGAGCAATGCTTGATTGAGCTAAAAAAACAGCAAGAAACCTCGACCAAAAAGCCCTTAAAGGTTTAGGAAAACCAACGTTTTGTTACAGTTCTTGACAAAGCTACTAGAGAGCACTGATGCAGTGATAGGATTCCCTAAAATACCTTATTAAATACTGCATCCTCCTATGACAGAGCTTACTGGACAACCCCCCAAATTTGGTGGCAGTACTGGCGGCTTACTTTCCAAAGCCGACCGAGAAGAAAAATACGCAATTACTTGGACGAGTGCCAAGGAACAAGTATTTGAGATGCCCACCGGTGGCGCGGCTATCATGAATGAAGGCGAAAATCTCCTTTATTTGGCTCGTAAAGAACAATGCTTGGCCCTAGGTGGTCAATTGCGGACTAAGTTCAAGCCTAAAATAGAAGACTTTAAAATCTACCGTGTTTATCCCACTGGTGAAGTGCAATACCTGCATCCCGCCGATGGTGTCTTTCCCGAAAAAGTTAACGAAGGTCGGGTCGCCCAGGGCACCAAGGACAGAAGTATCGGCAAAAATCCTGAGCCGGTAACCCTTAAGTTCTCTGGCAAAAATCCCTACGACGTCTAGACTTCGGCTGATGATTGCGTTTTCTCTCATCCGCTCTGTAGTCACCTCTTTTTCTCCGTAAGAGCCGCTATATCGGGTGAGGGAACGCCTTAGGGAAAGACCATCTCATGTCGGCACTAGACTCCTCAGATCTATGATTTTTCCTGACTTTTCTCAGTTTTCGACCCTCGCTTGTCAGGGTAATTTTGTTCCGGTTTATCAGGAGTGGGTGGCGGATTTAGAAACTCCTGTTTCAGCCTGGTATAAAATTTGTGCCGGTCAACCCTATAGTTTTTTGCTTGAGTCCGTCGAAGGCGGAGAACGCCTCGGTCGCTATAGTTTTTTGGGCTGTGACCCGGCTTGGGTGCTAGAGGCACGGGGCAACCAGACGACCCAGACCTTTCGCAACCAAGAGAAAACCCATTTTGAGGGCAATCCCCTCGAGATTTTGGCGGATTGCTTAGCTCCCATTCAGCCGGTCACCTTGCCCCAATTGCCCCCCGGAATTGGCGGTTTGTTTGGCGTTTGGAGCTATGAATTAATCCACTGGATGGAGCCGCGCGTGCCCATCTATCCGGCAACAGCCCAAGATCTACCGGATGGGATCTGGATGCAGGTAGATCATCTGATTATTTTTGACCAGGTTAAACGCAAAATTTGGGCGATCGCCTATGCGGATTTGCGCGGAGGCGAGGTTGATCTAGAACTTGCCTACGACCAAGCCTGCGACCGGGTCACAGAATTGGTATTGAAATTACAACTGCCCCTACCCAGCGAAGCCTCCTCCCTGGAACTTCATCCCCATCCCCAAGCGGCGATTAGTCTGGCCTATCAGAGTAATATAAGCCAAGACGAATTTTGTGCCAACGTTGAAAAAGCCCAAGCCCACATCAAAGCCGGGGATATCTTTCAGGCGGTGATCTCCCAACGATTGTCCACCACCTACAATGATTCGCCTTTTAATTTGTATCGTTCTCTGCGGGTGATTAATCCCTCGCCCTATATGGCGTTTTATAACTTTGGGGATTGGCAAATTATTGGCTCTAGCCCCGAGGTGATGGTCAAGGCCGAGCGTCAGAGCGATGGAAGCTTGCAAGCCACGGTGCGCCCCATTGCCGGCACCCGCCCCCGGGGTAAAACGGCGGTGGAAGACGAGCTTTTGGCCCAGGAATTATTGCAAGACCCCAAGGAAATTGCCGAGCACGTCATGCTGGTGGATCTGGGTCGCAATGACCTGGGTCGCGTCTGTGTCGAGGGGTCGGTGCGGGTGGATGAAATGATGGTGATTGAGCGCTATTCCCACGTGATGCACATTGTCAGCAATGTCGTAGGCGAATTGGCTCCGAGCAAAACTGCCTGGGATTTGTTGCAAGCATGTTTTCCGGCAGGAACCGTGAGCGGTGCGCCCAAAATTCGCGCCATGGAAATTATCCATGACCTGGAACCGGAGCGCCGCGGCCCCTACTCCGGCGTCTATGGCTACTATGATTTTGAAGGGCAATTAAATACGGCGATCGCCATTCGCACCATGGTGGTGCAACGACTCTCCGGCCAGGGACATTTGGTCTCGGTGCAAGCCGGGGCGGGGTTAGTGGCGGATTCCCTACCGCAGAAGGAATACGAAGAAACCTTAAATAAGGCCCAGGGGCTATTAGAAGCTATCCGTTGCCTGATGTAGGCAGTATTTAGAGGGGCTTAATACCGATCAACAACGCCATTTCTAGCCATTTCCAATAGCAATCCACGTCTTCAAAGCCCAGGTCTCGGAGCCATTGCAACTGGGGTTCCACTGCTACTAATCGGTTTGAAGGGTCTTCGTTTTCCGGTTCAAAGCTGATCGCCCGCATAAAGACTGCGTGGAGATGGGGGGTGGGCGAGGCAACATGTTCTAGATTACAAAAAATGCCGCCAGCTTCCAATCGTTGATAAATTTCAGCGTATAGGGCTTGTTTGCGCTCATCGGCTAGGTGATGGATGGCAAAACTAGAGACAATGGCATCAAATAAACCCAAATCCGGTAAAGGGTCAGCCAAATCATGGGCAATCACCTGCACCGAGGAATCCTCCGCAAAGCGAGCGCGGACTGCCTCTAGCATGGTAGGAGAGAAATCGAGGGCTACGCCCTGGGCCTGGGGGCGATCGAGCTTGAGTAGGGCCAAAAGCCGGCCATCGCCGGTCCCTAGGTCGAGGATACGGCGGACGGTTTGGGGAACCTGAGCCAACAAGACAGCTTCGCCTTCGGTGCGATGGGGAATCGCATCGGCTTTGGCTAGGTAGGCCAGCGCATGGTCAGCGGTTTGCCATTGATTGATAGAAGTCATAGGGCGGTGGAAAAAAGAAATTAAGAGCGTATTGACTCAATTATGCCGATGGATTGCTGAAAAAATTCTGAATCTCTAGGTTAATGAATCTTTACGACCGTTTTTAAAGCTGAGTCCTATCATTAAAAAATGTTGCCGGCGGAGATTTGCATGGAATTACGAGACGCGCGGGATTATCAGATTTTCTTTTTAGGCAGTTTCCTCATCCTCGGCCTGGTAGCGCGGGATTGGACGGTTAATTTAGCCTGGGTCGCCCTCTTGCTGGCGGCGTGCCTACTGACTCAGCTAGCCCTCGCTTGGCAGAGCCATCAAGCCCAGATGGAGCCTCAGTTAGGACGGTTGCAATCCTGGGCTGAATCCTTGGCAACAGTTTTACCCAGCCTCAAAAGTGCCCTGATTACCGGGTTGGGGTTGTGTCTGCTCTTGAGAAGCAATCAGCTTTCTATTCTGCTTCTGGCCGGCCTATTGGCGATCGCCAGCAAATTTCTTTTGCGGGTCAACGGCAAACATATTTTCAATCCGGCCAATCTGGGCATTATTGCGGCCCTGGGCCTCACCGGCTCCGCTTGGGTCTCTCCGGGGCAATGGGGAACCGCCTTTTGGTTAGTGGCTTTGTTTCTTGGCTGTGGCGGTTTAGTGCTAGGAAAAGTCGGTCGTTGGGATACCTCCGCCGTCTTTTTTGCCGTCTATGCTGGGCTGAGTTTTGGGCGGAATCTCTGGTTGGGCTGGGCCCCGGAGGTTGTTTTACACCACCTCAGTAGTGGTAGTTTGTTAGTTTTTACATTATTTATGATCACCGACCCCCGCTCTATTCCCAATGCCCGGAGCGGTCGCATTCTCTGGGCAACGGCGATCGCCATTTTGACCTTTATTTTGCAATACGGCTTTTATCTGCCCACCGCTCCATTTTGGGCCTTATTTTGCTGTGCGCCCCTCACTATCGCCCTCGATCGCCACTGGCTGGCCCCTCGCTTTACCTGGCAACCCCGTACTCTTCCTTTAATCCCATGAATGCTATGCGGTCTGCTCTCAAACCTTTTCTGATTGTCCTCGTCCTGCTGGTCAGTGTGCTGGCCTTTGCTCAACCCGTTTTGGCCTTCTGTGGGTTTTATGTGGCCAAGGCGGATTCTAGCCTTTATAATCAAGCCTCCCAGGTGATTATTGCTCGGGATGGTCAGCGCACGGTGCTTACCATGGCCAATGATTATCAAGGCAACGTTAAGGATTTTGCCCTAGTAGTGCCGGTGCCGGTGGTGCTCAAAAAAGAACAGGTCAACATTGGCGATCGCCGCATTATTGATCGATTAGATAGCTTTACGGCTCCGCGCTTGGTGGAATATTTTGACAGTGACCCCTGCCAAAGTTTTGCCGAGGGTAGAGTGTTTGACGCGATGCCGTCGGCGGCTCCCGCATCCCAGGAACTATCTAAAGCTCGCCGCAATACATCCCTAGGGGTCACCATTGAAGCCAAATTTTCGGTGGGAGAATACGACATCCTAGTTTTGAGCGCCAAGGAATCCAATGGTCTAGAAACCTGGCTCCGGGAAAATGGCTACCGTATTCCCGCCGGCGCCAATCAAGTCCTCAAGCCCTACATCAAACAAGGACTCAAGTTTTTGGTCGCCAAAGTCAATCTCAAGGAATTTGACCGCCAGGGTTTTCAAGCCCTCCGTCCCTTGATGATGGCCTACGAATCGCCCAAATTCATGCTCCCGATTCGTCTCGGCATGGTCAATGCCAAAGGTCCCCAGGAACTCCTTGTCTATTTACTCTCTCCCAAGGGGGCGACGGAAATCACCAACTATCGTACTAGCAAAATTCCCACCGATAAAGAACTGCCGGAATTTGTCCAAGAAGAATTTCCTGGCTTCTATAAATCGATGTTCGCCACCGCCTACAATCGCTCGGGTAAAAATGTTGCCTTTTTAGAATATGCCTGGAATATGGCCAACTGTGACCCCTGTTCCGCCGACCCCCTCAACCCGGAAGAACTCAAGAAAGCCGGGGTCTTTTGGGTTAATGGCAATGGAGACAGAGGCCGTGCTCGCAAAGGCATCAATGTCAATAATGTCTTCGTCACTCGTTTGCATCTGCGCTATACCCCCGATAAATTTCCTGCGGATTTGACCTTTCAAGAAACCGCTAATCAGTCTTTGTTTCAAGGTCGCTATGTTTTGCGTCATCCCTTCCGGGGAGAAACAAGCTGTGATGCCGCCCAACGCTACCGCCAAGACACCCGCCAACGTCAGGAAACTGAAGCCCAAACTTTAGCCAATTTGACTGGCTGGAAATTGCCTGATATTCGTCGTCGTATTGATTTTTTGACCACCTCCAAGGTGTCTGAACCCTGGTGGCGTAGCCTCTGGCCCTACCGCTAACCTAGTGGCGATCGCCGGGGAAAATACATAAATTTTAATCAGGTACAACAAGGTTTTCAGGAGTCATGGGGGGCAGTGGTATTTTTCAAGATATCGGCACTTAATCCTGTCAGACTCATGACCTTTGCCAAAGACAATCCCCTGGACTTAGTCCCAGGGTACTATCTTGACTGGGGTGCACCCTATGAATAAATTAACATAAGATTGGGTACAGTAATTTGTTATACCTATTTTTTCATTGCAACAAAATTTTGATAATATCATTTTTCTTCATCTTACTCATACCAGTGATCTCCCTCTCTTTTAAAAGATTTTTTAATTCGGAAACCGTTTTTCTTTTAAGATCATTTTCCGTCAATTTTTCGAACACACGAATCTGAGGAGTCAAGTAAAAGAGATTTTTAAGTAAATCTAATTTCTTACCTTTCGTAATTCCACACTTCAAGTCTACAATCGGGTCTAATGTCTTCCAAAATTGACGGGGCGCTTCATCAATTCGACTTGTAGCAACAGCTAATTTGATCGATTTTAGGATGCTATTGGGTTGCTCAATTAAAAACTGTAGCGCTGACATTATCTCTTCTCTAGAGGCTGTTGAAAGATTTAACTTAGGAGTTTCTTCTCTTGCCAAAGCCCTTGATAAAATGCCAGCATCTTCCCCTGCGTCAGCAATAATACACCAAACTCTTTCTAGTCCAGCTTGTTCAGCAACAGCATAAACAAATGAATTACCGACAACTTGATAGCTATCCTTCTCGATTACTTTGACAATTACAGGAACCCAGTTTCGACCGCCTGTTTCTTGAAGTAGCTTAGCTGTAGATTTAATCAAGAAATCAGGAACATCAGTTCCGTTCAAAATCTCTATTTCATCGAGATAGAGATGCATTAAAGTACCCACACTATAGTTCGTCATTGTAAAAAATACTCCTTTGCTAAGTTTTTGTAGTATTCATGGGCGTATCGATCTCGATAGACAGCAGGTATGCGAGAAAAAGCGGCGCTCGCTATATTAGCGTAATTTGGTACTTGATGAATGTGCAAGTCTTTCTGGGATTTAGTGTATCTGGGATAAAAATAGGGTAAAAGGTTGGCTCCTTCTTTTTTGGCATTCGTAAGTATATGATTTATCTCTTTTTGAGCCACCTCCAATTGAGGTTGGGTGATTTTTTCACCATTAAAGAAAATAGGTAATGCTACTGGAGTTCCATCTCTCTTTTCTACTTGCATTTCGGGAATAAATTGCTTGATAGTTGTACCTGCATTCTCGAGAGAGAATAAATTATTATGTTTGGTAGGGATAAGTACAACATCTGCGGCATAGACAGCAAGTTGGCTAATAAATCGCCAGTTGGGTGAGCCATCTATAAAAATATAGTCGTATTTATATCTTGCAAAATCTAGTTTTCTGTATAGGGTATGTAATTGCATTAGTGATTTAAGATCATTCTCTGATAGACCAAGAATTTCATCATCAGCAGGAACAACATCAAAAGTGATTTTTAATTTTTTAGCCTGAAAATTGTAGGGACAAATTATTGATTTAAGATCAGTATTCCTATCAGTTAAAGCCTGTTTGAGCTTTCCTTCACTTTTTATTCCTAGAGCACTAGTTAAGTCTTGTTGGTTAAAGTCAAAATCTAAAACTAAGACTTTCTTCCCTAAAAAAGCCAATATAGCAGCAAGGTTAATGGTCGTGGTTGTTTTGCCCACGCCGCCCTTGTTATTGTAAATAGTAACCGTTAAAGCTCTGGGAGTATTTTCAATTTTAGCTTTGATTTTAGTTATGTTTTCATCAATATTATTAGGGGCAAGAGACATACAGGAAGTAGCAGGAAAAATGGTCTTTCCATGCTTTCTAAAGAGCTGGATATGGGAACTATTAGTGATGATTCCCCATTGGGCTGATTTACAGTTAGTTCCTAGTAATTGTCGTTTTAATTGATTGACAGTTGTTATATACTTTGGGCTACCTTCAGTAAGATTATAATCTTTACCTTTTAACTCTACAAGCAAGGATGGGTTATTTCTTGTGTGCAGAAATGTATCATGTTTCAAGTTCTTTCTGGTAGCAAAATCTGTAATTCCTCCACCACCAGTTTCATATTGTGGAATTACTTCTGTAAGAAAAAATCCCAACGATGATAGTAATTCGGATGCAAAAAGTTTGCTAACAATTGCTTCAGATGCATCCTCTGGTAAACTCTGAAGAGCAGTTGTAAGACTTGACACATTAGGGGTATTAGGCTGCATTTTGGAAGTCCAATGAATTTAGTCTGCACATACTGCATTTCCCTTTCGGTTATAGCTACTGATTATACGGAAAGTTTCCGCACATCACTCCAAATACGGATCTTAATGAACTACCCCGCCGCAAGCAGCGGGGTATCAGAATTAAAATAGACTCAGCTGGAAGTCTTAGTGCAATTGTAGATATTCCTTTCCTTGCTTTTCTACATATTTAGCTACAGTTCTTTCATCTCCATGCTTGCCTACT
>JBGSZT010000024.1:0-15341 GCA_041750255.1 Synechocystis sp. | reverse complement strand
TCTTTTCGTAAAGTTATTAAGACAAAAGCTGTTTTTCCGGACGAGGAGTCCGTTTTTAAGCTACTATATTTAGCAATGAGGAATATTGCTAAGAAATGGCAACGTCCTATCCGGGATTGGCGAGCGGCATTATCTCATTTTACAATTCTTTTCCCTGAACGCTATTCCCATTAATTTTCCTCTTTACACAAAATTTAGATCACTCCCACAATTACCGCGACGATTCATACTACAGTTTATCCTTCCGCCGATGTTAATTGACCTTGCCCTCTTCCTTGGCTGTCAATTTTTGACTGGTTCACCTATTTTCTTAAGGCACTTTCTGTCAAACCCATTTCCCTTGCTGCTTGGCTTATGGGTTTTCCTGATTGTTCTACTATTTTTACTGCCTCTGTTTTCTGCTCGTCTATAAATTGCCGTCTTGGTTTTTTCAGTCAAGGTTACATTCTCCTTGGTTGTCGACTCTTCTCGAATGTCTACTTTTTTCAGTCAGAGTCACTTCTTGCTTTCCCTTCTTCTTGAGTTGGGCATATTCTGACTTTTTTGATCCATGCGATTACCCTGGGGTACCGCAGAATCTCCTGGGCACAGCGCCGCTTAAATCTGATGATTAAATTGATGGAGTAACCCCAGACCAATGCCCAGACCGATTAGATTGGGAGCCCAGGCCGCCAGCACCGGCGTCAACAACTCCAATAACCCCAAACTGCCCAGCAAAAAATTAAGTAAATAATAGGTAAAAATAACGGCGATACTGATACCAAAGCAATTGGCTCGACTAATTTGTTGGGAGCGAGAGCCGATCGCCGCCCCGATCAAGCCAAAAACAATACAAATAAAAGGAAACGCAATTTTTTGTTCTGTCCTCACCCGAAAAAAAGTCAATTTTTTAGTATCGCCAATCAAGGCCAAAATCGTCATATATTCCCGTGCCTGGACAATATTCATCTCGTAGGGGTCACGGCTTTGAAGGGCAAAATCAAAGGCCGCCTTGGGTAAATTTACTTTTTTATAGTCAAACAATTGCGACTCTCGATAGGAAGAATCCTCCGCTAATTTATACTGAGTTCCCTTAAAAAAATCCCAATGCTCGGACTCTTTATTCCAGGTGGCATAACTGGAAATCAAAATTTGACTTAAGCGCTCTTTCCCCCAGGTTAAGACCGTTAGATCCTTCATTTTTTTGCCATCAAACTGCTCCGCATAGACCAAACTCTTGAGTCGCCTTCCTCTTTTACCATCGGGCTGCTCTACCTCTTCAAATTCAGGATAAAAAATATCTTTATTTTCCCAAAAGGTATGGTCTTCCTGGAGCGTATTCACCAAAATAGCCGTGGCTTGATAATTGGCATTGGGGACTACCCATTCATTCATGACAAAGGTAGCGGCGGTGACCCCAACACTGAGAACGATCGCCGGCAGAACAATACGATACAAACTCACTCCACAACTCCGCAGAGCAACTAATTCATTATCACTACTCAAACGGCCAAAGGTCATCAGCGTCGTCAACATCACCGACACCGGCAAGGCGTAGGCGACAAACTCAGGGACTTTGAGGATCAAGATCTCCATCGCCTGGAGGATAGGCAATTGCTTTTCCACGATTTTATTAGTCAGGTCCGAGAGATGCCCCACGGCCACGCCCAAGGTGGCCACCAAACCCACACTGAATAAAAAAGGCGGTAGGAGTTGACTGGTTAGATAGCGGTCCATCACCGACACCACCGGGCCCGGAAACAAGAATTTACCCTGATTAAAGAATAGTTTGGAGAGTCGCATAGCCCGATATAAACGATGTCGATATTTTACCAGGACAATCCAAAAAGACTGCCTTCTTGTAAAAAACGAGAAAACAGTCGGCTAGAAAATGTGATTTTGAGGCGTTACACCCACCAGGCTGACACCTTAGTTTTCGCGCCCAAGGACATCTTGAGCTTGTCTTAGAGCCGCCGCACCAATGTTAATGACTGCCCAAACAGCGGCAACCAACAGGGGACTGATAACAATAACGATACGCCAATCCATAGTTTTTTTATCCTCGTAGACCTGGGAGAAAATGCAATTATTTTAAGTATCACTATAATATACAACCTAATCTTGGCCATGGAAAAATCCTAAATCCATGCCGATGCCCGCATGAACTCGGGCTAATTTGGCATAGCGTTGGGCATGGACAATTAAGTCTTCTACTTCCGTGGCAGATATCTCCCGCAGGACTTTGCCCGGTACGCCGATCGCCAGGGAACGAGGGGGGACATCCTTGGTAATCACAGACCCCGCCCCAATAATACTGCCCGCCCCAATGCGAACACCATTGAGAATAATGGCGCCAATGCCAATCAGACAACCACTTTCCACCTGAGCACCATGGATAACGGCTCGATGACCCACCGTGACCCAGTCGCCCAAGATCGTAGGGGAACCGGGATCACCATGGAGGATGGCTCCATCTTGAATATTGGTCTCGGAGCCAATCTCGATGCGTTCCACATCGCCCCGCAGTACGGCGCCATACCAAACGCTCGCCCCCGCCCCCAGGCTAACTCGACCTATGACCGTGGCATTCGGGGCAACGAAGGCGGCGCAGGAAAAATCCGGCGGGGTAAAGAGAAATGAGGGGTCGGCCATGGTCGAGGATGAAAATTATTTTCCCTTCCCAGATTAGCCGAATCCTTGTTGATCCTGGGAGCATTCCCTCTGGGTCAAAAGATGGGGTATGTTGAGTAGGATTATCTAATCATTAGTTGGCTAGACCCAGACCCCCTATGCTCTCCACCTTAGAGACCGACCTACAAACCCTACTGAAAACCGCAGAAGCGGCGATCGCCGCCGTCACAGATTTAACCGCCCTCGAACAACTGCGGGTGCATTACCTGGGCAAAAAAGGAGAATTATCCTTGATTTTGCGGGTTATGGGTAAACTAAGCCATGAAGACCGGCCCCGCCTAGGGGCGATCGCCAATGAGGTCAAAGACGCTCTCCAGGACCAGCTTGAGGCCCGCAAACAAACCCTGCAGAATGAGGTTATCCAAGCCAAATTAGCCTCAGAAACCCTGGATGTGAGCATGCCGGGGGTCTATCGTCCCCTAGGTCGTCGCCATCCCCTCAATAGCACCATTGATAAGGTGCTCGATATTTTTGTTGGTTTGGGTTACACCGTCGCCACTGGACCCCAAGTCGAAACCGACTATTACAATTTTGAAGCTTTAAATATTCCCGCTGACCACCCCGCGCGGGATATGCAGGATACCTTTTTTCTAGAAGATGGCCGTCTCCTGCGAACCCATACCTCCCCGGTGCAGATTCGCTACATGGAAAGCCATGAGCCGCCGATTCGCATTATTGCGCCGGGCCGCGTCTATCGTCGAGATACAGTGGATGCCACCCATTCTGCGGTTTTTCATCAAGTGGAATTATTGGCGATCGACCAGGGTCTTACCTTTGCCGATCTCAAAGGAACGATTAAAGAATTTGTGCGCCAGATGTTTGGCGAAGCTCTGCCGGTGCGCTTTCGTGCCAGTTATTTTCCCTTCACTGAGCCCTCCGCCGAAGTAGACGTTCAATGGCAAGGCAAATGGCTCGAGGTGATGGGCTGTGGCATGGTAGACCCCAACGTTATGACCGCCGTGGGCTACGACCCGAAAATCTATACGGGCTTTGCGGCGGGCTTTGGCATCGAACGCTTTGCCATGGTTTTACACCAAATCGATGATATTCGCCGTCTTTACACCAGCGATCTCCGCTTCTTGCGTCAATTCTAACTCCTAATCATTTTACCTCAAATTAAGACCGCCATGACTCAATCCTTGTCCGATGACCAATACAAAGCCAAAATGCAACGGCGCAAAGAGGTTCAAGACCAACGCATTGCCACAGCCAAGAGTGAGCAGGGGCTGATTATTGTCCACACGGGCAACGGTAAGGGCAAAACCACCGCCGCCTTGGGCATGGTGCTTCGTTCCCTGGGCCATGGCTACCGCGTGGCGATCGTTCAATTTATTAAAGGTGCCTGGGAACCGGCGGAAAAAAAGGCCTTTAGCCCCTGGCAAGACCAGTTAGAGTTCCATGCCATGGGGGAAGGCTTTACCTGGGAAACCCAAGACCGGGAACGGGATATTACCCTAGCAGAATCGGCCTGGGAAACGGCTCTGGGCTATATTCGCAATCCTGACGTTAAGCTGGTGTTGTTGGATGAGGTGAATGTGGCCCTAAAACTGGGTTACCTAAATATTGAGACTATTTTGGCGGGATTAGCCGAAAATCCAGAGCTCAATCACGTTATTTTAACCGGACGGGGAGCCCCCCCCGAACTCATTGACTACGCTGATCTAGTCACAGAAATGACTCTAATTAAGCATCCCTTCCGGGAACAGAATGTCAAAGCGCAAGCGGGCATTGAGTTTTGATATGTTGTCGATTCACCACTTACCCTCGCCGCTAGTCTGCGGGGCGTCTCGCGGATTAAGTTAAAATTAGTGTTCTAGAAAGCTTGCTACTGTTCTCCTGGACTCATCCTCCCCCATCCTTGTCACTCACATCTTAAATTATGGGAAAACCTACTGGATTTTTAGACTATGCCCGTGAGCTCCCCTCGGAACTCTCCCCTGGCGATCGCCTCCATAACTGGGATGAATTTCACCTCGCCATGCCCGACGAAAAAATCGCAACTCAGGGCGCGCGCTGTATGGATTGTGGTACGCCATTTTGCCATACGGGGACGATCATCAGCGGCATGGCCAGTGGCTGTCCGGTCAATAATTTAATTCCTGAATTTAATGATTTGGTCTATCGCGGACTCTGGCGTGAGGCCCTAGACCGTCTCCACAAAACCAATAATTTTCCTGAATTTACCGGCCGAGTCTGTCCTGCGCCCTGCGAAGGCTCCTGCGTCTTGGGCATCAATAACCCGCCGGTCACAATTAAAAATATTGAATATTCCATTATCGACAAAGGCTGGCGCGAAGGCTGGGTCACGCCCGAACCGCCCACAAAACGCACGGGCAAAAAAATCGCGGTGATTGGCTCTGGTCCGGCAGGACTCTCGGCCGCCGCTCAATTAAATAAAGCCGGACATTGGGTGACTGTCTTTGAGCGCGAAGACCGACCCGGAGGGCTCCTGATGTATGGCATCCCCAACATGAAGCTCGACAAAGAAGAGGTCGTCCTGCGACGTATCCAGGTCTTAGAAGCCGAGGGCATTACCTTTATTTGCAGTACAGAAGTAGGCAAGGATCTTCCCGTCGAAATCCTAAGGCAAGACTATGATGCCATTATTTTATGTACCGGATCGACTCGTCCTCGGGATTTGAGCATTGAGGGGCGCGAGTTGACGGGCATTCACTTTGCCATGGATTTTTTGACCGCTAATACCAAGACAATTCTCAATCAAACGCCTAGCGCTGATTTTATTTCTGCCCAGGGCAAGGATGTCGTAATTATCGGTGGGGGGGATACCGGAACTGATTGTGTTGGCACCTCCCTGCGCCATGGTTGTAAGTCCTTGGTGCAACTAGAAATCATGCCTAAACCGCCCCTAGAGCGTGCCGCTAATAATCCTTGGCCCGAATGGCCTAAGCTCTATAAATTAGATTACGGGCAGGAGGAAGCAGAATCGGTCTTTGGCCACGACCCCCGCGCCTATCTCACCACCGCCACCCGTTTTGAAGGGGATGACCAGGGTCACGTCCAGGCGGTTCATACCGTGGATGTGGAGTGGATCAAAAATGAACAAGGACGGTTTATTCCCCAGGCGATCGCCGGCACAGAACAGGTGCGCCCCGCTCAATTGGTGCTGCTAGCCATGGGTTTTTTGGGGCCCGAAGAGCCTTTAATTAAAGCCCTTAATTTAGACCAAGATAACCGGGGCAACATTAAAGCCGACTATGGCCAGTACGAAACCAGTCTACCGGGAGTCTTTGCTGCTGGGGATTGTCGTCGGGGCCAAAGCCTAGTGGTCTGGGCCTTTAATGAGGGTCGGGGTGTGGCCAAGGCCTGCGATCTGTATCTGATGGGAGAGACTGACCTCCCCTAGAAGTTTGCACTTACCGCCAACAATACATAAAACTTACTCTCCATGCCTAGCCCTTTCTCCCTGAATGTTTTGCTGGTGTCTACCTCCGTCGGGCCCCTGGGGTCAGGTCTGGGCGGAGGGGTAGAGTTGACCCTCAAAAATCTAGCCCACGCGCTCCAGCTCAAGGGACATTTTCCCAGGGTTTTGGCGCCCGAGGGGTCTTGTTTAGAAGGAGTTGACTTGTTGACAGTTCCGGGTCAGTGGCAAGTGCCGATGCAAACCCTCGACCGGGCGGGGCCGATATGTCTCCCGGATAATTCGGTCTTGGCAAATCTCTGGGAAAAAGCGCGACAGCTCCAGGGCAACTATGACCTGATCCTCAATTTTGCCTACGATTGGCTCCCCTTTTACCTGAGTCCTTTTTTCCAGCGTCCCGTGGCCCATCTGGTCAGTATGGGAGCCTTAACCGATACCATAGACAGGGTAATCCAGCAGAGCCAGGCTCGATGCCCTGAGTCCCTGGCCTTCCATAGTTACGCCCAGGCAGAAACCTTTGCAATTTCTCATCCCCGCTGTATTGGCAATGCCCTAGACCTAGCGTTATACAACTACTGTGACGAGCCGGAACCCTATCTGGCCTGGGTAGGACGGATTTCCCCGGAAAAAGGACTGGAAGATGCGATCGCCGCCTCTGGGCAAACGGGTCAACCCCTACGCATCTACGGCAAAATTCAAGACCCCGACTATTGGCAAGCATTACAAGGGCAATTTCCCCAGGCTCCCATCGATTATCGCGGTTTTTTGAGCACCGACGACCTGCAAGCCGAACTGCGACGGAGTCGGGCCCTGGTGATGACCCCCCGTTGGCTAGAGGCCTTTGGTAATGTGGCGATCGAGGCCTTGGCCTGCGGTGTGCCGGTGGTTGCCTATCGTCGGGGCGGCCCAGCGGAAATCGTCCGCGATGGGACCACTGGATTTTTGGTGGAGCCGGATAGTGTCGAGGGTTTAGTCTCGGCCTTAACAACTATTGCCCACATTGACCGTCGGGCCTGTCGCCGTCAAGCTGAAGAGGAGTATTCTCTAACGGCCTTTGGCGATCGCCTAGAGGATTGGTTTCAGGCCTTGCTCAATCAAGCCTGACAGGATTCCTCCGCAGGTCAGTGGGATCAAGACGCTGAGGTGAGCAGTTCTTCTGGATTATTCGCATGGGGAAATGCCCGTTCTATGATCACCGGCTCGTCTAGATCAGTATCACTGTCATTTAAGTCATCAATACTGAGGCGATCGCAGGGAATAGTATCCGAGAGAATAGAACTTGCCATCATGCCCGTGTGAATTTCTAACTGTCCCTCCGGTAAGGATTCAAACACTAAGCGTTGCCCAGGAAAGACAACTCGTTCAAAGTACCAATTTTCAATATTAGTAATGCGGGCAATCTGAATTTGACTGGTTGCATTAACGTAACAACAGAGAATAGACGTGCTTTGCCCGCTGGGAATAGGATCAAGGATCTGGGACATGGAAAATTAGAGGGTATTAAACAAATATTTTTAGCATAGGCCTACGCTACCATCGGCTGATCCCCTTTGGCTGTAAAGAAGATTACCGAACATCCTATTCCAGCCGTTGATTTGTCTGGAAAAGTGAAACAACAAAGCAAGCATTCCTAATTGAGCGATCAAGCTCCTCCCTCGATTCGTTAAAATCAGACTAAGCTAAATTGTTTACTTAAATTCTGAATCCCTGTATAAACCCATGACATCTTACGCATCCGCTACGGCCCGGGCCGAAATGAGTGAGCTTCGGCGCTTAAAAAGCTTACTTCCCCCGGAACTCCAGAGTTGGGTGATGGTCGAGGGGACAACGGAAATTAATCCTGCCTTGATTCGCTCTGAAGAACTCGGTCGGGATGAAATTGAAATCCAGATCGACTTACCCAAATGGGAAAATCTTGCCATCGATCAGCGCAATCTTTTGTTTTGGCATGAAGTCGCCCGGATTCAAAATGACACCATTCCCCGGGAAGGCTGGGAAATGGCTGCTCTGGCCATTGGTCTTGGGGGGGCTGTCGGAGAATTATGGGTACAAGACGGACTCCTGCTTCTTTTGGCCATGGGACTCTGTGGCATTTCTGGCTACCGTCTCTGGCAAAAAAATAACGGTGATAAAAAACTCAAAGAAGCCGTAGACGCCGATGAAAAGGCGATCGCCCTAGCCACCCGCTTTGGCTATACCCTCCCCAACGCCTACAAAAGTTTGGGCAGTGCCTTCAAATCCTTGATCGAACAGACTCCCAATCGCCGTCAACGCAAACAATTTGAAGCTCGGCTCCAGGCCCTACGCCAAAGTGCCGCCAAAATGAAAGCAAAAACCCAAGCCCAAAAAGCGCCCACCGTTCGCTAAGCCTCCCGCGTAGACGGTGGAGAACCCGATAATCATGGGATATCCACCAAAGAGCATACTATGATCACGGGATAATCTCACCATTCCTTGATCGTGGAACTCAAACAAGTAATTATCGCCCACAAGGCTGGCCATCCCCAAAGCAAAGCCTACGCTGAACGCTGTGCCAGAGAACTAGAAGCTCGCCATTGCAAAGTCCTGATGGGGCCCAGTGGCTACAAAGATAATCCCTATCCCGTTTTTTTGGCCTCGGCCAATGACAAAATTGACCTGGCGATCGTCCTAGGGGGAGATGGCACAGTCCTAGCGGCGGCCCGCCAATTGGCACCGGAGGGAATTCCGATCCTGGCGGTGAATGTGGGTGGACATTTAGGTTTTTTGACCGAACCCCTAGAGCTCTTTCAAGAGACTGAAGCCGTTTGGGAGCGGTTGTCAGAAGACCGCTATGCTGTGCAAAAACGGATGATGCTAGAAGCTGCCCTATTTGAAGGCCACGGCAATGAGCCGGAAATGGTCAGTGATTGGTTTGCCTGTCTCAATGAAATGTGCATTAAGCCCGCCAGTATTGACCGGATGCCCACCGCTATTATCGAGATAGAAATTGACCAGGAAATCGTGGATCAGTACCAATGTGATGGGCTTTTGGTGGCGACACCTACCGGCTCCACTTGCTACACAACCTCGGCCAATGGCCCTATTCTTCATCCCGGGATGGATGCCATCATTGTCACGCCCATTTGCCCCTTGAGCTTGTCAAGTCGCCCCATTGTTATTCCACCGGGGTCTACGGTTAGCATTTGGCCTCTGGGAGACTACGAACTAAATACGAAATTATGGACAGATGGTTCCCTCGCCTCTGGCATTTGGCCTGGGCAGTGGGTGGGAGTCCGCATGGCCCAGTATGCGGCACAATTTATTTTACTGCGAGAAAATTATTCTTTTTATCAGACCCTGCGGGACAAATTACAGTGGGCCGGGGCTAGAATTCGCCTTGATAATAATCACCAAAATTAACGAGTTGACCCAGGATTTTCGAGGCTCTGTTTTTCGATGTAATCCACCGCTTCGCGCAGGTTAGCGACGATCGCCAAGGGGTTGTGGAGTTGCAGTTGTTCTTGGTTACGAATGCCCGATAAAACAGCGATCACCGGGATATTGTAGGTTTGAGCGGCAATCAGATCGGCTTCGGTATCCCCCACCATCCAGGTAGAATCCGCCGGCGGCAATTCCTCTAGGGCTCGTTTCATCAACAACGGCTTATCGTTGGTATCCCCGGTTTTGATGTAGTCATTACTCAGACAATAACGGCGATCGCCTGGAAAATAGCGGCTCAAGTGATGGCGATCGAGGGCGTCTTCTAGCTCACAGACCCGACGCATGGTCATCACCACCAATTCCATACCCAAGGATTGGATGTAATCGAGGGTCGCCACGGCATCTTTATGCAGGCGATCATGTACCAGATAGGGAAGAGTATGAACCGTTTGAAAGCGTAAATGAGCGAAATACTGGCATTGAGCTGGCTCTAGCCCCGATCGCCGGCCAATCTCAACTTCAGAGACCTGGGCCCGTTTCATGTGCCAAAACTCTTCTTTTTTTAGAACAGTACAGAATTGCTGAGGAAGCGCCACCCGATCCAAACAATACAGATAAACATAATAATAACGCTCCGACACATCCATAATCGGGCCATCAAAATCTGTAATCAGTCTTAACATAGGCAAAGAAAAAAGCGATGAACTCAACGCAAACAAATATGAGATTCTAGAAATGTTAATCTAAAATTTGACTCAACTACTATAAAAATGTCACAGAAACCAACCGTTATTATTACAGGCGCCTCATCGGGGGTTGGACTCTACGGAGCAAAGGCTCTAATTGACAAAGGCTGGCACGTCATTATGGCCTGTCGCAATCTTGACAAAACCCAAAAAGTTGCCCAGGAGTTGAGCTTTCCGGCCGATAGCTACACCATTATCAAGCTAGATCTCGGACATCTTGATAGCGTCCGGCGCTTTGTGAGTCAATTTCGAGACCTGGGACGACCCCTAAATGCCCTTGTTTGTAACGCCGCCGTCTATTTTCCTCTCCTCAAAGAACCCCTCTGGAGTACCGATGGCTATGAGTTATGCGTGGCCACCAACCACTTAGGTCATTTTTTGCTTTGTAATCTGCTGCTCGAAGACCTGAAGCAATGCCCCGCCCAGGATAAGCGTCTGATTATCCTCGGCACTGTCACCGCTAATAGCAAAGAACTCGGGGGAAAAATCCCCATTCCCGCCCCTCCCGATCTAGGTAATTTTGAGGGCTTTGAAGCTGGATTTAAAGCTCCCATTACGATGATTAATGGCAAAGAATTTAAATCGGGGAAAGCCTATAAAGACAGCAAACTTTGTAATATGCTGACGACTCGAGAACTAAACCGGCGCTTCCATGCAGACACCGGCATTGTTTTTAATTCCCTTTATCCCGGTTGTGTGGCAGATACTCCTTTATTTCGTAATCACTACTCACTTTTTCGTACTATTTTTCCTTGGTTCCAAAAAAATATTACCGGTGGCTATGTGAGTCAAGCCCTAGCCGGTGAGCGAGTGGCCCAGGTGGTGGCCGATCCAGAGTTCAAGGACTCCGGCGTCCATTGGAGTTGGGGCAATCGCCAAAAGGTTGGCCGAGAAGCCTTTGTCCAGGAACTTTCCGCCCAGGGGAGTGATGATGCCAAAGCGCAAAAAATGTGGATTCTCAGCGAAAAATTGGTGGGACTAGCCTAACCCAACTTTCGTCGTAGGTAGCGGAGAGGGGGGCAAAGTCAAGGCATAATAAAACCATTGTCTGAATTTAGTGCCGTCCCTTGCCCTACGCGATCGATTTTGGAACCACCAATAGCATCATTGCCCGCTGGAATCCTGCCACCCAGCAAGCCGACCTTTTGAATGTAGCCGGATTGTCCCAGGGAAAGGGGGCCAATGCTTCTTTGATCCCGTCACTGGTTCAAGTTGAAGACGCCAGCCAGCAAAAAATCTGGGCCGGACAGACCGTATTAGACCGGGGCTGGAATAGTAGTAATAATCAGCGGTTTTTCCGTAACTTCAAGCGGGGTATTGGAGTGGAGATCCCAGGGTTTTTACCCGAATTGGATGGTCAAATCGTGACTTTTGACCAGGTTGGGGCCTGGTTTTTGACAGAACTTCTACAGACTCTGCAAGCCACGGAGGGAAATTCCCTTGATCGCCTAATTTTGACGGTGCCGGTGGATAGTTTTGAGACCTATCGTCGCTGGTTGAGTCTCCATTGTCAGGCTTGGAGTGCTGAGCAAATCCAACTTCTAGATGAACCGACGGCGGTGGCCCTGGGTTATGACCGCGCCGAAGCGGGGGTGGTGTTGGTTATGGATTTTGGCGGGGGAACCGTGGATTTTGCCTTGGTGCAATTGCCAGACCTGTCCTCAGCTAGCAAATCCCAGGGGTTTTTACTCAAATGGGGTGATCGCCTGATGGGGAAACCGACGGAGAAAAAGACCCTTGCCCGCGTCCTGGGCAAAGCGGGACTAATCCTCGGCGGCAGTGATATAGACCAATGGCTAGCCGCTGACCTGACCCAAGCCCAGGGATTAACCCCAACGGCATTAACCCACCGCCTAGCCGAACGGCTTAAAATCCAGTTATCCCAGAGTGACCATGGGTCGGAGGTCTATTTCGATGACCGGAGTCTAGAGAGCTACGACTTTAGTTACAGTCGCGCTCAGTTAAATACTCTCCTCGGTCAGCACCAATTTTTTGAGCGGCTAGAAACGGCCCTCGATCACGTCCTGCGCCAGGGAGAAAGCCAAGGCATTGAGAAGACTCAGATTGAAGCCGTACTTGTCGTCGGCGGTACGAGTCAAATTCCTGCGGTTCAGGACTGGATTCATCGTTTCTTTGACCCGACTAAGATCTTTGCTGACCGCCCTTTTGAGGCGATCGCCCTAGGGGCCTTAAAATTACTCCAGGGACAGGGAGTACAAGATATTCTTTACCACGGCTACGGCGTCCGCTACTGGAATCGTCGTCAAAATTGCCATGGCTGGCATCCGATTATTCCTGGCGGGCAAGCCTATCCCATGGCCGAACCGGTGGAAATCACCCTCGGCGCCTCCTTAGATAATCAGCCCAACATTGAATTAATTATTGGTGAACTAGGGTCAACGCTGGGAGCTACAGAGGTCTATCTAGATGGCGATCGCCTGATGACCCGAACCCTAACGTCAGATAAATTTATTGTCCATCCCCTCAATGACCGCGCCGGAGCTAGGAGTATTGCCAAACTCGATCCCCTCGGAGCACCGGGCAATGACCGAATTCGGGTGCAATTTTGGGTAGACTCCGAACGTTTTTTGCGCGTGACCGTAATCGATCTGCTCTTGGATAAAATCTTGATGAAAAATCAGCGGGTTGTGCAATTAAGCTAGCTTTTCTGTTGAATCAATACGACCGACTGCAACTTTGATGATTGGTTCACAATTGTTATTGACCACACCGAACATCATACGGGCTTTTTCTGGCTATGACTGCCAAAACGAAAGACTGCTCTATGGCCAATTCGTATTACCCAAGGTTGAGCTTCGGGTTTACGTTCATAAAGTTGATCAACCGCTAAATTATACCGAACCGATACGCCCATTGAGGTTATTGGTTTCTAGCCAAACTTAGGCACTTAAAAATGATTGGCTTCGTTGATTAGTTCCGAAAAGCTATTGGCGATCGCAAAGGTTAAGAAAACATAAGCGGTCGGGGTATAACAAAGCATTGGAGCAGACAATATTTGAATATCAGGGTGTTGAGTTGAATGGCGATTGATTGCCACTCAACTTAGCCGTTATACCGAAAACTAACTTTATAAGTAATCATTCATAAAGCGATCAATTACAATCCCAATCTGATCGTATTTCGACAAAAGACAGTTGAGAGCTAAAATTAGTATTGATTCTCTACAGGATAGGTTGCACCAACAAAATTATCATTGAATTGAGTCGAATAACTTTGTTCAATTGCGTAGCGTTGCTATAGACAAATCGTGTAAACGCGCTATCTAGTGGCGATCAATTTCTTCTGTGGGTTTTCCAGTATCATTATTAAAATATATTAAATATAGTTACAAAAAAATACTAAACTGACACACTAATTTTTTAGTGTGATTAAACTGAATTAATTGAGCCTAGTGCGATTCGTTTAAATAGGAAATTAGCCATGTCAAAAATCACTTATGATGAATACTCAAAATTGAGACGCAATCCGGAAACGGAAGAAGAAGTTCTGCTCTCTTATTCACGTATTGTGCGTGGGAAAGGCGGGTTTGACTATAAGATAGTACCTGATCCCGATAAGGTAGCACTAGAGGCCGAAGATTTAGAATTCGAAAATGCCATGCAAATAGGTAATGGGTTATCTCGTTTCCGTCGTCAAGCGCGTTTTCGCCGCCTAAAGCTTTTAGGTTCTGATTTGCCGGTGCTGGTAGCGGAAGGCGACAGTTGGTTTGAGTTTCCTCTGCTTGTCCGCGAAATAGTCGATCAACTGGAGGATGATTATCTCATTTGGTCTATTGGTGCAGCAGGCGATACAGCCCAAAATATGGTTTATGACCGTGCCGAATATCCACAAGCTTTGAGTCAACATAAAGATGATGTTCGTGGATTTCTTTTTTCGGCAGCAGGCAATGATATTATTGGTGAAGACCTAACCACTCAAAAACCAGTTCTATTCAACTTATTAAAAGACTTTAACGGTAATGTTAACGATGTTCAAGGTCATATTAATCTTGACTTGCTTGATGATAAGATGGCCTTTCTGAAAAAAGCTTATTCCAACGTGATTGCTGATATCCGAGGCAAACTCAAATTTAATAATCTTCCTATTTTTATTCATGGATATGACTACGCGATCCCTTATCCATGCAACGAAGATGACCCACGTAACCCAATCCATGCTGCGAAAAATGAATGGCTTGGGGAGCCGCTGGATCAACGCAAGATTTATGATTCGGAACTACGCCGCAATATTATCAAGTTTCTGATAGACAGGCTGTATCAAATGTTGGCAGAAGTTTCTGGTGATTCGCAAAAAACAGGTGTGTGGTTGGTAGACTGTCGAGGTGCTATGTTCGAAGTCACCGATTGGATTGATGAAATCCACGGTACTTCAGAAGGGTTTAAGAAAATCGCGGCCCGTTTTGTTGCGGTTTTGTCACAGGCACTTTAATAAACAACCACTTGGACTTTTATTGTCTAAGACCTTAGAATAATACCAAAACGGAAGATTTATGCCTTTAAATATCAAAGAACTAGGAGACACTATTTTGGCAGAAGCGGCTTCACGAGTTTCTGGCGAACTTAAAAAAATCAACAATACGCAACGGCTTATTGCTAATGGAAAAGCGGTTTGGGCTGAATCTGATAGTCGTCTTTGCGAATTTTATGATCGACAGAAAAAGCTGTTGGAAGAAGAGGAATTGAATATTTTCCAAAAATTCAATACATCCGATCAAAAATCCAAAGTAGGGTTTGAGCGAAAAATAGGTCCAACGAATGATATATTACCGATTGAGTTTTTTGAAGTTGGGCTACTGGCAGCTAAGTCGGTGGGTCTTCTTAGGTTATTCGGATCGGAATTTGGAACTGGTTTTCATGTTGGCAACCACGTGATTATGACAAATCACCATGTAGTAAAAGATCGGGATGAAGCAGATTCTTGCGAGTTCGAATTGAATGTTGAAGAGAATAGATTCGGCAAAGCTAATAATATATATACTTATAGTCTGGACAGTCTTAAGTTTTTGACTGGAACCAGGCTTTGCCCTAAGCAGCTAAGGATGGTGTATCAGGAGGTTGAAACCGATCAAGTTTAGCGGTCAGGAATTTAGGCAAAAGTAGAGAGGGTGGGCTTTTGGAAAAAAT
>JBGSZT010000023.1:0-34622 GCA_041750255.1 Synechocystis sp. | reverse complement strand
ATTTTTTCCAAAAGCCCACCCTCTCTACTTTTGCCTAAATTCCTGACCGCTAAACTTGATCGGTTTCAACCTCCTGATACACCATCCTTAGCTGCTTAGGGCAAAGCCTGGTTCCAGTCAAAAACTTAAGACTGTCCAGATTATTAGTTAATTGCAAAAATTAAACTTTCAACCAAAACACCATGACTAAATATGTTCTCTGGGGTCGCTACTGCGACGATGTCCTCGAAAAACGCGCCCCCCACCGCCAAGCCCACCTCGATGGACTGACCGCCCAAAAAAATCAAGGAATTTTAGTAACCATCGGCCCGACCAAAGACATCAGTCAAGTTTTTGGCATCTATGAAGCCGAGAGTGAAGCCCAGGTACGTCAACTGATTGAAGCCGACCCCTATTGGCAACATGGTATTTGGACAGAGTACGAGGTCAAAGAATGGATTCAGGCACTTTGAGATCTTCGTCGGCAAAAATCACAGCCAAGTCATCGAGGGTTTGTTGAGCGGCCTCTTCGTCCACCTTGCTGAGGGCAAAGCCAACGTGAACCAGAACGTAGTCCCCGACCTCAACCTCTGGGACATAGGCCAGGCAGATTTCTTTGATTACGCCCCCAAAACTCACCTTGCCGGTGCGGAGTAGGGGGTCTTCATTTAGAATGCTGAGGACTTTACCGGGAACCGCTAAACACATATCAGAGCCTCATGGTTAGTAAAGGTCTTTTAGTCCTTGGCCATATCTCGAATAATATCGCCTTGGGAGAGAATACCAATTAACTGCTCAGTGTCAGGATCGAGGACAGGTAAACGGCGGATTTTTTTCTCGTTCATCAGGTGAGCGGCTTCCCGCAGAGTTTGCTGGGGTTGGATGCTGATCGGGCCATCACTCATTACTTCCCCTACGGTTTGGCCGAGGGCTTTATGAAGTTCTTTGTCGTGTCGAGCCGGACTTTGTAAATAAATAATACTATCTAAAAGCATGATGTAGGGCGGTGTATCTACGCCGGATTCTTGCCACATTAAGTCTGTATCGGAAATAATGCCAATGAGTTTTTGGTTGTCATCCAAGACGGGAAGTCCACTAATGCGATGCTCGGCCAGTAGTTTGATCGCCTCTTGCAGAGGGGTTTCGGGTTTAACGGTGATGGGATTTGGGGTCATCACTTCCCCAACGGTTTTATTCATGACCTGATTCCAAAAGGGTGAGAAATTGAGACTCTGATAGTTGAGGAATGCCGAGTTTTTGAGCTTTTTTGAGTTTATCACCGGGAGCTTTGCCAACGACAACAAAGTCGGTTTTAGAGCTGGGGGAACTGGTAACGCTTCCTCCTTTGGTTTGAATGATGGTTTTGGCTTCTTCTCGATTCATTTGGCTCAGGGTACCGGCGATAACGATTTTCTTCCCATCAAAGGGATGAAGAGTAGATGCTTTGTCCGCAGGAACAACCGACTCTACAGGAGCTTCAACCGACTCTACAGGAGCTTCAACCGACTCTACAGGAGCTTCAACTGACTCTACAGGAGCTTCAACTGACTCTACAGGAGCTTCAACTGACTCTACAGGAGCTTCAACTGACTCTACAGAAGCTTCAACTGACTCTTCCATAGGAACAACGGGGGGGTCCGTCGCTTCAACGGGCTCTCGAACTGCTACTGCTTGCTCTTCTAGAGCTTTGATTTGAGCGTGAAGCGTTTTTAACTCTGCGGCTTGGGCTTTTTTCTGAGCCATAACCGTTTCTAGCTGAGTTTGAGTGGCTTCCCACTTTACACGAATTTCTTGATAGGCTAATTCCTGCTCTTTTTTGATGGTTCGGGTGGTTTGCAAGGTTATATTTAAACGGCTATTCTCTTCCAGAGATTGAGTTAACTCCTGAGCTAACCGGTCTTTCTCGGCGATCGCCTGATTGTAGGTCGCGTTTAATTGTTGGATGGTTGCTTGAGATTGAGTTAACTCCTGAGCTAACCGGTCTTTCTCGGCGATCGCCTGGTTATAAGTTTCTTGAAGTTGAATAACCTCTTGTCCAAGGGACTGAATACGCTGTTTAGACTCGTCAGACTCCCGACGCCAACGGTCAATCTGGCAAACCTGTTGTTGCAAATCAGACGCTTTCGCCACTTCTCGCTGGAGACACTGAGACAAAATATCATTTTCAACTAGCAACGCCTGGAGCTGATCGCTATACTCAACCCCCTTTTGCTTGATACTTTCATCTAAAATATTGATTTTTTGCTGTAGGTTTAAAATTTCTTGCTCATCTCGGTGTGCGCGTTGTCGCAAGATCTCTTTTTCACCTTCCTGACCCTGCAACAATTTTTGCAGCTCAACTAAATTCTGTTCCAGATGATAAATTTTGCCTTTTAAGTGAAGAGCTTCATCCTGGGGAGCCACAATAGGGGATATTTGAGCATCGGTTAATTGGGATTGTAGAGAATCATTGGCTTTTTTTAGCTCTCCAATTTTTCCTCGCAATTCTGCGCTATTTTGCTCATTTTGACCACGGAACCACCAAAATGTTATACCGCCTAAAAAAACAAAGACTAATCCACCAGCAGGATAAGCCCAATCTATGGTTGTCATCAATACTCTCCTTAATTAATCATCCCTGTTTGTCCTTTAGCTAGTTTGACCAATGCTAACGGTACAGACTATTTCAGCCTATTTACACTTATACCAAGTTACAAGCAAACTCAGCCTCCTATTGGCCTAGATAGTCGCAAATCTTAATCGTCAAGCCCGAAAACATTAGACGGAGCCAGTAGCAGGATGAGAATTATGGTCTAAAAGAAACCGGCTAGAATCTTGACTACTCATTGGCTTACTAAAATAGTATCCTTGCATAGATGTACAATTCAGACCCTGGAGGATTTGCACCTGAGTCTCAGTTTCAACGCCCTCGGAGACAACCTGAATTTTGAAACTCCGTCCCAAATTGATTAAGGCCTCTAGCATGGTTGTCGCCGTGGGATTTTCTAAGAGATTATTGACAAATATTTTATCAATCTTGAATTTATCCAGGGAGAGTTCTTGGAGGTGACGAACCGACACATACCCCTTACCAAAATCATCTAAAGAAACATGAATTCCAGCAGAATGCAATGTTTTGATCATCTGCCGAGAAATATTAAAATCTCTCAAGATTGTGGATTCTGTCATTTCTAACTCTAAATGTTGCGGCGCCAAACGAGCTTGGTTGAGGGCTTTTTCAACCATTGTTAATAACTGAGGATGATAAAATTGTTTGTCCGACAAATTAACGGACACCGCAGGTAGTACTATTCCTTGTTCTTGCCAAATTCGATGTTGATTGCAGGCCGTTTTTAGAATCCACTCAGTCATGGATACAATTATACTTGTTTGGTCACTCCAGGGTAAAAATTGATGGGGAGCAAGTATGCCTTGATTAGGATGTTGCCAACGAATCAGGGCTTCCATTGACTCAATTTTACCCGTCTCGAGATTGAACTCAGGTTGATAATACAATACCAATTCATCGTTCTTGATTGCCTTTTCGATTCGTTTTTCGACTTTATTTAAACGTTCCTTTTCCGCATCTGATATCTGTAGCTCCTTAGAAACAAGAGCTGTTTGCAATGTCGTGGGAATATCATCTAGACTAATCACACCTTCAATCAAATCTGCTTCTAATTGGATTGCTTCAGGAGAGAGAAAATTTTCTGGCCGATGGAGAGTCTTAGTCAGGGTAGACAACAATAATTCTACTGTTTTACCGTTTTGGGGATATAGCGCCGTGCCGTAGGCAACCTGAAACTCAACGGTATGTTTTTGTAGGGCAAAGGGAGCGGCCAGAGACTGGTATAGACGGAAAGAAATACGGTCAAGATTTCCTGGATCCTGAACTTGGGGGAGCAATACCATAAATTCAGTGCTATCCCAGCGTGAAACAATATCGCCATCCCGCAGACAACTCCTGAGTTTTTGAGCGCAGTGGTTGAGAGCAAGATCGCTTAACCCCACGCCCAAAAAATTATCTAAATCTTCCCAGTTCGTGAGCTGAAAAAGCACTAGACCCACTCGATGCTGATAGCGCTCTGCATTAGACAAAGCAATGTGTACATACTCCAGAAAAAGAGTTTGATTAGGAAGATTTGTGACGGAATCTAAATAGGATACATCTTGAAATGTTTCATCATCAGGACGTACATTGGTAATAGAGGGTTGGGATAAAATCAACGTACTTCTCGCTTGAAATGCCTGCTTTTCTGACTCAGGTATATTGTTCTTGAGGTTGTCCAAGGACACCTCTTCAACCACAATAGGTTTTTCTCCACTGCTATTGTGATAGCTGGCATTAACATTACAGCCAAAATTAATTAAATCCCCGTCTTTGAGTTCTCTAACCAAACATTTTTCGCCATTGATAAAAATCCCATTTTGACTTTTATTCCCATCTAAATCACCATCAATAATCCAAAAAACGTCTTCATCTAGCTTGCTATTAAACTTGCGAATTAGGGTGGCATGATGCCGAGATGCCTGACGGGAAAAAAACTGGATACTACTGGTAGAGTGTCGCCCCATACTATACTGATTGTTATCGAGTACGATGGTTCTACGAAAAGCGGAATCTTCTAGCACAAGAATATGTTGTCTTTCGGATTTGGTTATCATAGGATTTGAATAAAGTGTATGGAAAAAGGTATCGAGTCAAGGTTGTTTGTTTTTATTTCTATCTTAAGCTGACCCTAGATACTGGGATAAAAATCCAGTAACCATATTTGTTTTCAGGGGTTTACTAAACAAGAATCCTTGAATTTCTTGACAGTGCAAACTTCGCAAGCATTCCATTTGTTCTAGAGATTCAACACCAACGGCGATTGTACGAATATTAAGGCTATTACCCAGTTGAAAAATAGATTGAAGAATGGCGATATTCGTCCGATGGTTGGGTAGGTTGGCGACAAAGGAGGGGTGAAGTTTGACGGTATTGACAGAAAATTGTTGCAAGAAACTTAAGCCTCCGAGCCCAATCCCAAAATCATCAAGGGACAAGCGAATACCCAGATCTCGCAGGTGTTGGAACATTTTTTGAGAATAATCTACATCATTCATAACAGCATTTTCGGTTAACTCCAGAGTCAAGTACCCAGGACTGAGCTGAGTCTCTTGAAGTACATCTGCAATGAAGCTGATCAGGTTGGGTTGTTGAAATTGTCGTAGGGATAAATTAACCGTAATGGGGATGGGCTTTAGACCTTCCATCTGCCAGGCTTTATTTTGTTGACAAGCAGTGCGAAGAATCCATTGACCAATGGGCAAAATTAAATCAGTTTTTTCGGCTAAGGGAATCAGATTTACCGGCGAAATTTCTCCTAACTCAGGATGATGCCAGCGCAAAAGGGCTTCGAGTCCGGTAATCTGTTGGCTTTGAATCTCCAGCAGGGGTTGATAGGTCAGGTAGAACTGCTGTTTTTCTAGGGCTTCGTAGAGCAGATTTTCTAAACGGAAAAGTAGGTTATTTTTTGAAGCTAATTTAGAACTAAAGACGGCATAGGCATAGGAGGATTGATCCTGAACCTGTTCTAGGGCAGTGTGAGCGTTCTTGAGCAGGGTAGGGGCATCGGCTCCCGACTCGGGGTAAATGGCGATGCCGAGTCTGCCTTTGAGGTGAATGCGTTGGCCAGAAACATCCAGGGATTGTTGAAGATGCCTCAAGATTTCTTCAGCTTTGGCAATAATTTGAGCTTGGTCTGCGGGGCGTTTGAGCAGAATCACAAATTCTTCCCCATGCCAGCGAGCGGTTAAGCCTTCACTAGCCAGGATTTGACCTAGGCGTTGAGCAACGGTTTTGAGTAGATATTCGCCGCATTCTAGCCCAAAGGCGTTGATCATACGGGCATAGTTATCAAAATTGAGGAATAGAACGGCTAGAGGACTATTATCTCGTTGGGCTTTGGCTAAGGCGATCGCCAATTGTTCTTCAAAGAGGGGGCGATTCGGCAGTCCGGTCAAGGCATCATAAAAAGTCTGTTGAGCTAGGCTTTGTTCTGCTTGTTTCCGCTGGGTAATATCGCTTAAATAACTTCTAATCACCTGATTTTCACTCAGGTAATGCACGTACTGTTCATAGATTTGATCTTGAACGGTGATCTCCCGTAGGAGTAAATTGCCCCTCACATTCTGGGCTTGGTTCAACAACCCAGCCAGGACAGGATGGGACAAATGCTCTTCATTAATGTCTTTAAACTTAATACTGGCAGAAGGATTCAGGTAAATAATTTTGCCACTGAAGTCCATTTCTACGATGGGATGGGGACTTAATTCAGCAAAGGAGGAAAAACGCACTAGTTCAGCAGGGGAACTTAAAGAGCTAGGGTGATCGAGGAGATCATTGATAATGGTTGAGCGACTATCTTCTTCACTAAGTTGCATGCTTCCTTCAAATTGCTCTATTTCCATGGGGTTAAAGAGAGCAACTTCTAGAGAAGTCGAAACAATATAATAACTGGCCTTAGACTCACTGCCAAAAAGAATAACATCGCCATGTTTTAGATCGTGGGATTCGGCCGGCTGTCCATTAATAATCAAGCCATTGGTGCTGTGATTGCCTTCAAGGTCACCATCGATGATCCGATAGGAGTAACTTTCACTTTTGGGTGTTGACTTGATCCGCACCAGGGTCGCATGATGTCGAGAAACCACTCGGTCATAGATGACAATATCATTGCTTGATTCCCGACCGATGGAATAGGTGGGTTCATCAATGGCAATAATGCGCCGCGCTTTTTGATCTTCAATAACGACAATGTGGCGAAATTCAGGCGTATACGTATTGGCCATGATTATTGAGGTAGTCGATGCAGACAGATTTAATTGTAAGGCTGATCCGCCTTGACGGAACGAGCAATCCATTTAGCTCCAGCATGGTCGGTAGTCCAAGTTTCAATAAATTGTGGCCATTTATTTCTGTTTTCCCAATTCTTGGGAACGTCGAAAGGCACTGCGAACGGCTTCAATCAGGGCGGCTCGAAACCCCATTTTTTCTAGTACGGCTACTCCGACGATGGTGGTGCCACCAGGGCTGGTGACCTGGTCTTTGAGTTCGGCGGGATGAGTGCCGGATTCTTCTAGGAGTCGTGCGGTTCCCAGTACCGTTTGCAAGGCCAGTTTACGGGCGATTGCCCTGGGTAGACCTGCGACTACCCCCCCATCCGCCAAGGCTTCCACCATCATAGCCACAAAGGCAGGGCCAGAACCGGACAGCCCAGTGACGGCATCCATCAGCGATTCCGGGACTTCTACAACTTGACCAACAGCTGAAAAAATGGATTTGGCGACGGTGACATGATAAGCTTCAATCAATTTCCCCACGGCGATCGCCGTCATCCCGGCCCCCACCGTAGCGGGAGTATTGGGCATTGCCCGGATAATAGGATGATCGGGAAAGGCAAATTCAAGCCGACTAATGGGAATTCCTGCCAAAATAGAAATAATCAAAGGTTTTTGGGGACTCCCCGCCAAGCCCGCCACAACACGATCGAGAACTTGGGGCTTAATGGCCAACATGACGACTTCTTCGGCGTTGGCAGATTCTTGATTATCTTCAGACACCTGGACATTGTAGGTATGCCGCAAAAAATCCCGACGTTGAGCTTGGGGGTCGCTCACTAAAATACTGTCGGGAGTATAAATTTGTTGATGCAGTAGGCGAGATAAAATGGCTTCTGCCATCGTGCCACCGCCAATAATACCGAGTTGAATAGACACAGGAGTTTAGGAACGACGATAGAGCTAGCCAAAGACTAGCGGGGACTTTCTAGAGATTTCTTTATCCATAATAGGCGGAACTAGAGATCAAAAATTACCAGATAATAAGAAATGATCTAAAAGCAAAGGTTGCGCCTCAAAAAATTTCGACACGCAACCCTGCTTTAGATATTTTGACTGATTTTCAAGGATTATTGAGCCAACCGACCCGCTTCTAAACCCCAGTTGGAGGGGATGGGAGTGGAGCGGAGAGGTGCTTGGGTTGCTTCCGTGATTTCATTAACCGTTCCAGCAATGCTACTGACCTTCACACAGCTCGGCGTAAATAGAAAAATACTTTCGCCAATGCGTTCTTGATGGCCATCAATGGCAAAGGTTCCCCCCGCAACAAAGTCCACCGCACGTTGAGCTTCTTCCGGGTCCATCACATTTAAATTAAGGACTACAGATTTTCGTTCCTTCAGGGTTTTAATTACCTGAGGCATTTCTTCAAAGGAGTGAGGCTCTACCACAACCACTTCAGCGATACTATTGCTAATTCCAGGCATACCAATCACGTTATTTCTCGCTCCTGTTCCCAAAGTGGGTTCGTTGTTGGTTAGGGTCAAAGGCTCACGATGTGCGCGACGGGGGGGAGAAACTTCCTCCTGGACAGGCGCGGTGGGCAATGGGGCTGGGGCTTGCTGCCAATTTACTTCTTCATACTCTTCTTCAAAGTCATCGTGTTCAGTAATGCCAACGAAGTCTTTAAGTTTGTTCAAAATCATGGTTATTTTGTCCGTTTGCGATTAAGAGAGAGCTTACTAGGGTTAGATTAGGCGATAACACTATCAATACACAACCATGGGAGCCGAAGAAATTGGGATGAGCCCAATAATTGGGATTCACAACCGTTTTTTTCTCGGTCTGGAGATGGGCGAGGCTAGCAAGGGTGCGAGCTCGACATCCGCAGTTTAGTCGGTTTGGCAGAAATGAGCCATAGAATTTAACTTCTCTGTCGAAAAACCGAGGGGAGAAGTTCCTCAAAATTCACGGATATGTATTGATACCTTGAAATTTCTAGGTTCACTGAGAAGTTGTCGTGTCTGCCGGTTGGGGCCACAGTAATTTCAGTGCCATAATCAAAAATCCGAGGGCGGCGATCGCCTTCATTACCTTAGCGGGTAAAAATTGAGCCACAGTGCCACCGGCTAACACGCCCAAAAAACTAGCCAAAATTAGAGCGGTAATGGAGCCCAAAAAAACAGCTTTAGGAGATTTGGCACTGCCCCCCAAGGCGATCGCCGCTAGTTGGCTTTTATCCCCAATTTCTGCCAAAAAAACAGTAATAAAACTTAATCCAAATAATTGCCAATTCATCAAAAATTCTCCACAAGTTGAATGCCGTGGCCAAGGCACTGGGCGACCCAGAATTGAATCTCAGGCTCCCTCAGATCTTGCTCAACTTGACTTTTAATCTGTTTCGCCTCTGCTTGGGACTGACAAAGACTAAACACCGTCGGCCCAGACCCGGACATCATGGTTCCCAATCCCCCTAACCGGGCTAGGGAGTGGCGCAGATGAGCCACGCCAGGGTAGTGGGGCAATACCACTTTTTCCAGGTCATTGTGCAGGGCTTGGGCGATTTTAGCGCCATCGTGCTTTAGGATCGCCTGGACTAACGCCCCAGCATGAATCGCTTGTTTGCGCGTTTTTCTTGCCTCTGCGTCTTGTAAATACTGGGATTGAAATTGCTCACGGTAGGTTTGATAGGCCCAGGGGGTAGACACCGCCAGGCGTTGATCCTTACCCAGCACTAGCCACAGCCCCTCTACATCGGGCAGGGGATCGAGCTGTTCTCCTCGACCCGTGGCGATCGCCGTTCCACCCCCAATACAAAAAGGAATATCCGAGCCTAATTCAGCGGCCAGAGCCCGCAATTCTGGTTGGGTCAAGCCTAATTTCCAGAGCAGATCAACCCCGACCAAGACCGCTGCCGCATCAGTGGAGCCCCCCGCCAGACCGGCGGCAATGGGAATCTGTTTATCAAGGCTAATATCCAGTCCCCCAAAATTAGCAAAGGCCTTCGGAAAGCGTTGTACCATGAGCATGGCCGCCCGATAGCCTAAATTGCTTTCATCCTTAGGCACATCGGGGTGCCGGCAGGTGAGGCGAATGGTGTCTGTGCCATTGGCCCTGACTTGAATTCGGTCGGCGAGGCTAATGCTTTGTAAGACCATCACCAATTCATGGAATCCATCGGGGCGATCGCCAAGAATTTCTAAAAATAAATTGATTTTGGCCGGCGCGAGCAGGTTATAGGTCTGCATGGGGTTAGGGAATTAATCGGGGTTCTAGCTGATTAGAAAGCTCAATCCACTGGGCCAGGCTAATTTCTTCGGCTCGGACAGTGGGGGAGAGGGTTAACTGGTCTAGCACCGCTAACAGGTTTTCGGTGCTCAGCAACCCCTTGAGGTTATTGCGTAACATTTTACGGCGATTAGCGAACCCTAATTTGACCAATTGCCCCAAAAACTTGGGATTATGGGCGGTCTGCTCCAGGCGGTGGGGCGTGAGGCGGACAACGGCGGAATTTACCTGGGGCGGTGGCGTAAAGGCCTGGGGCGGCACATCAACAATCCAGTCACAGCGAGCTAGGTACTGCATTTTCACCGAAAGCGCATTGTAGGCTTTGGTTTCCGGCGTTGCTACTAATCGTTCCGCCACTTCCTTTTGGATAAGCAAAACAATGCTCTCGTAGGCAGGCGATCGGGGCGTGCCAATACTCCCCAGGAGCTTGTCGAGAATGGGTGCAGTGATATTGTAGGGAATGTTGGCGACCACTTTATTCATGGGTCGAAAATCAGGAAAATTTTCGAGGGGTGCGTCCAAATCCAGGGATAAAATATCACCCTGGAGCAACAGAAAATTCTTGACCTGACCCAATTGTTTAACCAAGGTTTGACACAAATCCCGGTCTAGCTCCACCGCTACCAGGGACTGTACCTGGGGCAACAATCGTTTTGTTAGGGCTCCCAAGCCAGGGCCAATTTCCAAAAGGCGATCGCCGGGGGTGAGATGGGCGGCCATAACGATCTGATTCAGAATTTCGGGACTATTGAGCCAATGTTGACCAAACCGTTTGCGGGGGCGAAAACTCATTGTCTGCGTTCTTTTCCTTAGCGACATGGGTCGCACTTAGACTCATCAAAAAAATGGGTCTGAAACCCCGTCTTTACTTCGGCGTGAGTTCAGTAACCATCAAGACGGCTTTATGTTAGTTTAGTCTAGTTGATAACTACGCTAACACCGAACCTTAAAAACAAACCGTAAGGGGCTTCGTTCAGAAAAGATGTCACAATCTACCGTGAACGAGTAAAATTTCCTAGACGATGAGGTTGAACCCTAGAATTTTTCGATTGGTTCACCGTCGCGGCAGGGCATTCCGAGACGTTAAACGGACGCAAAATATAGATGCTAAGACTACCTTCCGTAGCCGTGGTCTCTCCCGCGTCAACCCACCGAAAGAGCCTCGTTCTAGTCGGAATCTCTGCTTTTTAGGACAGAGAGGATGTCAATGTTTTTTCCTCGAATTTTCACCCTTCATCTGGCCCGCCTATGTCGGATATTCCCTTCACGCTGGATCAACTACGAATTCTCAAGGCGATCGCCGCCGAGGGAAGCTTTAAGCGAGCCGCTGATACTCTCTACGTCTCTCAGCCTGCCGTCAGTCTCCAGGTGCAAAATTTAGAAAAACAGTTAAATGTGCCCCTCTTTGACCGGGGAGGACGCAAGGCGCAACTCACCGAAGCGGGCTATCTTCTATTGAACTACGGCGAGAAAATTTTAACTCTCTGCCAAGAAACCTGCCGAGCCATCGAGGATTTACAGAATTTACAAGGCGGAACCTTGATTGTCGGCGCGTCCCAAACCACGGGAACCTATCTTCTGCCTCGCATGATTGGTCTTTTTCGCCAAAAATACCCCGATGTTTCAGTCCAACTCCAGGTGCATTCTACCCGCCGCACCTCCTGGGGAGTCGCCAATGGCCAGGTTGATCTTGCCATCATCGGTGGAGAAGTCCCGTCGGAATTACAGGAAACCTTGCAAATCATTCCCTACGCGGAGGATGAATTAGCCTTGATTCTGCCCGTATCCCATCCCCTCGCTAGGGCAGAAACCATTCAAAAAGAGGATTTATACAAGCTCAAATTTATTAGTCTTGATTCCCAATCCACCATCCGCAAGGTGATTGATAAGGTCCTAAGCCAAGGGGACATTGATACTAAACGTCTCAAAATTGAAATGGAGCTGAACTCCATTGAAGCGATTAAAAATGCAGTGCAATCAGGGCTAGGGGTGGCCTTCGTCTCCACAACGGCGATCGAGAAAGAATTGGAAATGAAAGTGCTTCACATTGCCCCGATTAAAGACGTTGAGGTTCGACGGACGTTATCCGTTATTATCAATCCCAGCCGCTACCGCTCTAAGGCGGCAGAAGCGTTTATCAAAGAGATATTGCCCCCGTTTTCAACCTATCCCGAGGCTCTAGATCCAGAAAAAATCTCTCCCCAAGCCTATCGGGTAGCTCTGCAAGAGGCCCAGTCACGGCTCGCGACAGGACAGTGACAAAGGGCAGAATCCGTAAAGGCTTCTGAGTCACCGTCCTTGGCGGCGAATCCGTCCTAGGTTGCCGGGGGGATTAAATTTAAGAAAGCATCAAAATCCTCCAATGCCTCTGCGTATTGAACCGCCGCTAAATTAAGACTACGGTCCTTGGCGGCTACATCCAGTCGCTCTAAATGACCAAAGACTTCGCGGGCTAAGGCGATCGCCTGGTCTTGGTCCTTCGGTAGCAACGAACGAGACAAAGACATCATATCTTGGCGCATCTGACCCAAGGGTCCATGGATATAGGTGCGGGTATCCACCCAATTTTTGTCAGAAATTAGCGTTTTAAGGGTTTCCATTCTCTGGCGGGCTTCTACAATCGGCGTTATATAGACTTGTAGTTGAGCGACTTTTTCAGGGGAATAGGTTGTCGGCGCTTGGACTTGGGGGCTACTGCAACTCACTAATACGGTTGCGACCAAGACAAGCAGGAGAGAAATAATTGAACGAAAGGGTGACATAGGGGTAGGCTAAACAGTTAATCTGAAAAACATTATTTAGGTAGATGTAAATAAACTAATTATAAGTTTTATGCTCTACGCCCCCCAGCCCCCATTGGTAAGGGGGGAGTCCGTAGGACGGGGGGGTTCATGAATATTTACGCTCATCTACCTACTTAGCATAAATAATAGGACTTTTTCAGATTCTTGGCGAACAACGCTGGACCTAGAATTTCTAAACCCCGATCTTGGTGGATTTGAGACCCGATAGGTCAACCCGGCCAAAATGAAGACTAAATGCAACCTGCATATTTTCTAAGGATTTAACCAACCAAGGAACACCTTCTCTGGTAAAAGACTCGTAGTGGTTAAATAAAACTGAAAACCGCTTTTCTAAATAGGGTTTGACTTTATTGCAGAACAAAACAATTTTTAAAAGCAGTCCCACCGTGCGAGTTACCCCAATATTTGAAATCAAATCGACAAAGACGTAATGTTCTGGATTTTGAGAGTTTTCCACAATCAAAAAATTGAGTAAATGATTGGAGGTTCTCATGATCAGAAATTCCGTCGGTCGTTTATGGTTGGAATCAGGATAGGTATTTTGAAATAGTTGATAGAGCTTGTTATTAAACTGACCCTGTTGATATTTTTCGTCCAATGACCCCAATATATAGCTGTAGAGATCATCCTTGAACGAGCCAAAGGTTGGTGTGTAGGCGATTTGGTTATTAAAATTTTGAGATAATGCTTTGTAGCTGTGTCCTTGTTCAACACTCCCGACAAAATGTTTAATAGAACGATTTAGTTGACTATCGCTCAGGAGGGTAGGATTTTTGGCGGGTTGAATCATTTCCGTTTTAGGAAGCAAAAGCCCTGATTTTTGAGACTGAGCCAGTCTAACCCGATAGGTTACATAGTGCGATAGATTAATTTCGTAGCGGCGCTCATTTTGAATTTTCATACGCCGAACCATTTGTCGGTGTTCGTTATTGCTATCGTCTCCCAGTAGGCAGTAATCGTAAAGGTAGGGATAGCGATGAATCAAGTTGCCCACGGAACCGGCACTGGATTCCTGCTTGCCATTGATAATGCTAGCAATGCGTTGGAGACGGGTGAAGGCCTCGGTCTGGGTAAATTGAATTACTAATTGACGAATACGCGCACTGGAGCTTGCTTGGTTTCCGTACTTGGAAGATAATTTACTTAGAAGGTTAACAAAACGAGGAATAGCCCGCTGATTTTGGGGTTGCAGTTGCCAATGGTTGATGAGAATGTGACAACAGCGGTTAAAAAGATTATTGAAACTATGGTCTGAATTTTTGCTTCTAACAATTCGTTCGAGGGCTAAAAAGACGTCTATTTTCCTAAATCCCTTTGCCTCGACAAACAATTGCTCCATGTCTTCGAGTACTTGCTCAAATGAACAAGACTGCACGCTCTCTAGCAGAAAATCGTACAGGATTTGCTCATCAGCCAAGGGGGGAGAGTAGAAGGAAGGAATAGACATAGACTCGATGTTCATGGTAGGGCCCTCCTGACTCGCGCGGGAGTGGACGGGGTAAGTAAGGGACAAAGGCCAAACACTATCCTTGGAGATAGAACTCAAACGCCCTGATTTTGGAAGAGTTCTAATCTGGATGCACAAGTCGCTGATACAATCAACATACTTATCCTAGTGTATCCGCCATTAGTTTGATCCAGGGGGAGATAATTTTTTCTAATCAGATAATTACTATTCCTTAATTTTAGTGCTTCAAAACACAGCTTGAGTGTGATCTCGATCACAACTAATCATTTCTTTCATTGGGCTTTCGGAGTCAACATCGGTTATTTTAATTTACGCTGAAGTTTTAATTCAATGACAATCAATTTTTCACTTTTTGACATCCGTAGAATCCTACATTATTCTTTAATTGAGGAAACTATCTACGGAAATTTACTGATAAACCAAATCAGTACTGACACACGCATCTTGCTTCCAGGCGATGTTTTTGTTGCCCTGCGGGGCGAAAATTTCGATGGTCATGCCTTTGCCCTAAAGGCTATTGAGTTAGGGGCGATCGCCATCGTTGTAGACCAGCGGCTGGATTTGTCTGGGGAGATAGCCCAGTTTGTTGTTAAGGATACCCTGGCCGCTTACCAAGCCATCGCCCAGGGCTGGCGTCAGCGCCTCAAAATACCGATTATTGCGGTCACTGGCTCGGTGGGCAAAACCACCACTAAGGAAATGATTGCCGGGGCTCTCTCCCTCTTTGGTCGGGTTCACAAAACTGAATCCAATAATAATAATGAAATTGGCGTACCCAAAACTCTGCTGGACATTTCCCCAGACCATGATTTTGCCATTATTGAAATGGGGATGCGGGGACGCGGGGAAATTGCGCTGTTAACCGAGATTACGGCACCGTCCCTGGGTCTGATTACGAACGTGGGAACTGCCCATATTGGTCGGCTGGGGTCTGAACAGGCGATCGCCGAGGCTAAATGTGAACTGCTGGCGAATATGCCCGCTACTAGTACGGCTATTTTGAATTATGATAATCTCCGATTAATGACCACGGCTAGTCAGGTTTGGTCGGGAAAAACGGTGACCTTTGGCCTAGAGGGCGGCGATATTCACGGTCAGTTATTGGATGCTGACACCCTGCAAGTGGCGGGAATGACGTTTCCTTTGCCATTACCCGGCCGTCATAATGCCGCAAATTTTTTAGCGGTGTTGGCGATTATTCAAGCTCTTGGGCTGGATTGGCACCCCCTCAGCCAGGGAATCTCCCTGATCCTCCCCAGCGGACGAGCCCAGCGCTATGCCCGAGAGCCGGATATTTTATTGTTGGATGAAACCTATAATGCGGGCTTGGAATCGATGCTAGCGGCCCTGCAATTATTGCAAGAAACCCCTGGCCAGCGGCGAATTGCGGTCTTAGGAACCATGAAAGAACTGGGTGAACGGTCCGAGGAATTTCATATCCAAGTGGGGAAACAGGTTAAAACCCTCGGCATTGACTATCTTTTTTTGTTGGTCAATGATCCCACCGCCCAGGCGATCGCCAAAGGATCTGGGGATGTTCCCCACGAAATGTTCCTTGATCATAGTGCGTTAATTCTTCGTCTCCAGGACTTCATCCAAGCTGGCGATCGGGTTTTATTTAAGGCGTCTCATTCCGTGCAACTTGACCGGGTGGTAGAAAATTTAAAGACTTTCTAGGTATAGGAGTAAATCCGCCATATTCTGGGGAGTCGGCTGGAATTTTGGCATGGGGGGCGTTTTGCCACTGATGACTTGTTCGATCAGGCGCTGAGTAGATTTTCGCTGAGAAACGCCTTGCAAACTCGGGCCAATATTGCCATTTCCGGCTAGGCCATGGCAGACCGAACAGTTTGCCTGAAAAATAGCTTGTCCTCGATGGAGATTAGCTGATAGAGCCGATACTTCCTGGACATAGGGGTCTACCGGATACCTTACTAATCCACCGATAAGCGCAACAATCATCAATAAAATGGCGAATAGAACCGCAACCCGGGTGGGATGTAGGGCGATTTTTGCAGAAGCAAGGGTCTTATCCATCAATGTTAGCCGAGCAGATTGTAAAGAGACTGCAATACCATCAGTTCTTTAAGCTTAATTGTAATTGATATTTCTTAACATTCCACCCAGGATGTTCGGGATTCCCCGCAACAGACTGAGATAGAGCTTGCGGAATCTTGTATAATCAACCACGAAAGAAACCTTCCCATCGGGTACTTAGGGATTCCTATCTCCAATAACGCATTCAACTATGACTAATTCCTACACCGCAGAAATCCAACACCAGGGTCAAACCTTTACTGTTCCAATTTTTGAGAATAAGACAGTATTGCAGGCCGCCGATGATGCAGGATTATCCTTGCCCACCTCCTGTGGTGCTGGAGTTTGTACAACCTGTGCCGCACTCATCCTGGAGGGAACGGTAGATCAAACGGAGGGAATGGGAATTTCTTCTGAGTTACAACAGGATGGTTACGCTCTTTTGTGTGTCGCTTATCCACGCTCTAACTTGAAAATTGTCACAGAAAAAGAAGATGATGTTTATCAACGTCAATTCAGCCAAGCCTAGTGTTTTGATAGATAGCACCCAAAACACAACTCCTCAAACTTGCCGTACCAGAAAGACCTTTAGACTCCTATACTAATAAATACTCAGTAGTAGACCCCTAGTCTAAGATAGTTCATTATCACTATCTATCCTCTCTCCGTTTTGTATTGTCCTATGAATGAAGCGCAACAGCCCCTAGATCCGTCCGAAAATACTCCTGAGTCCCCGGTCGAGACTCCCGTCATGGCTACTGACTCAGACTCACTTTCAGAGATGCCACTTGAGATTGAAGTAGAAACTGTAGAATCCTCCACCGAAGCATCCGCACAACCCGAAGCGGCGATCGCCATTCTACAGGAAGAATTAGCCAACCATCGGCAGGAATTAGCCGAGCAATCAGAACAGCTTGACGCCATGAAAAAGCGTTATATGACCCTGGCCGCCGAATTTGATAATTTCCGTAAACGAAGCCAGCGGGAGCGAGAAGAACTTGAAAAACAAGTCAAGGGTAAAACCATCACGGAATTGTTAAGCGTAGTGGATAACTTTGAACGAGCACGAACGCAACTCAAACCCTCTACCGATGGCGAAATGGAAATCCACAAAAGTTATCAGAGTGTCTACAAAAGTTTTGTGGATAGTCTCAAACGGCTAGGAGTTGGCCCCATGCGCCCAGAGGGACAGCCCTTTGACCCCAACTACCACGAAGCTATGCTACGGGAGCCCACCCATGAGCATCCCGAGGGCACAGTCCTAGAAGAACTCGTTCGTGGTTATATTTTGGATGACCTAGTCCTCCGCCATGCCATGGTTAAGGTTGCCGCTCCGAAAGAAGACATGGTACCCTCAGAGCCAGGACTTGATAGTGAGACGATTCCCCCGTCCCCTTAATAACTAGTTTATTTCGGGGTTTACCTACTTCTGATTAAACATATCTTCTCCGAACGATCAATCTGTCTGACCCCCTTTTTTAGTCACCAAAATCAACATTATGGGTAAAGTCATTGGTATCGACCTTGGAACCACAAATAGTTGTGTTTCTGTATTAGAGGGCGGTAAACCCATCGTCATTTCTAATTCGGAGGGTGGAAGAACCACTCCCAGTATTGTCGGATTTGGGAAAGGTGACCAACGCTTGGTCGGTCAATTGGCAAAACGCCAATCCGTTACTAACGCAGAGAATACGGTTTATAGCATTAAGCGTTTTATCGGTCGTCGTTGGGAAGACACGGAAGAAGAAAGATCGCGGGTTCCCTACAATTGTATTAAGGGTCGAGACAATACCGTCAATGTTGATATTCGGGGTCAGGAATTGACCCCCCAAGAAATTTCGGCCATGGTGTTAGGCAAACTAAAAGTTGATGCAGAAGCCTTTTTAGGAGAGCCGGTGACTCAAGCCGTCATTACAGTTCCCGCTTATTTTACCGATGCCCAACGCCAAGCCACCAAGGATGCCGGGGTGATTGCCGGCCTAGAGGTTTTACGGATTATCAATGAACCCACCGCCGCCGCCCTCGCCTACGGGCTAGATAAGCAGGATGAGGAAGAATTAATTCTCGTCTTTGACCTGGGGGGTGGAACCTTCGATGTCTCTCTACTCCAACTTGGTAATGGTGTATTTGAAGTGGTCGCCACGGCGGGGAATAACCACCTGGGGGGCGACGATTTTGATAACTGTATTGTGCTTTGGATGATTGAGAATTTCAAAGTGCAAGAAAACATTAATTTGAGCGGCGATAAAATGGCGCTCCAGCGTCTGCGGGAAGCGGCAGAAAAAGCCAAGATCGAGTTATCGAGTATGTTAACAACCTCGATCAACTTGCCCTTTTTAACGGCGGACGAAAGCGGTCCTAAGCACCTAGAAACAGATTTGAGCCGGGGTCAATTTGAAGAATTGACGAAGAACCTACTCCAGGCTACGACAGTTCCCCTCTCCCAAGCCCTCGATGATGGTGAGGTAAAGGCATCTAGTGTCCATCGTATTATTTTGGTAGGAGGATCTACACGGATTCCGGCGGTACAGAAGATTATTCAACAATTTTTTCCGGATAGTCAGCTCGATCGTTCCATCAACCCCGATGAAGCCGTTGCCCTTGGAGCGGCTATTCAAGCCGGTGTGATTGGGGGAGAAGTGGATGATGTCTTACTTTTGGATGTAACTCCTTTGTCCTTGGGCATTGAAACCCTCGGGGAAGTTTTTACCAAAATCATTGAGCGTAATACTACAGTGCCAACAAGTAAGTCGGAGGTTTTTTCTACCGCCGCAGATGGTCAAACATCGGTGGAGATCCATATTCTCCAAGGTGAACGGGCCATGGCCACCGACAACAAAAGTCTGGGGAAATTTTTATTGGCGGGAATTCCTCCTGCTCCCCGAGGCATTCCCCAGATTGAAGTGAGTTTCGATATTGATGTCAATGGGATTCTCAAGGTTTCGGCCCAAGACCAGGGCACCGGGCGAGAGCAAAGTATTTTGATTAGTAATACCGGGGGCTTGAAAAGCACTGAAATTGAGCGAATGCGCCAAGAAGCTGAAAAATATGCGGAGCATGACCGTTGGCGGATGCGGATGATTGAGCTAAAAAATCAATCGGATAGCTTGCTAGGAACCTATCACACGACCATGACCGAGAATGGCGACCAAATTCGAAATGACTTAAAAGTTAGTGCTCAAACTAAAAAAGAAAGATTAGAATTAGCCCTCCGCACTCCAAACACCCCGGTGGAAAAACTACAAAATCTGGTGGAGGAATTTCGTCAAATTATTTTGATGATCGGTACTGAAATTTATAAGCAAGGGGACGGAGTTAAGGATCAAACCTTTGGCGCCTTTGGCTCACAATTTATGGAGCCGATTGAAACCCAGCAGAATCGTTATGCCAAGACCTATTCCGCCGATGGCATTGAAACCCTGCCCGGACAAATTAATACGCCGGCGGCCTACGGCTTAGAGGATGATGGCAATTTTGATTTTGATGCCGATGAAACCATGACATCTGACTATGAAGCTGTTGATTAGCGACTAGCATTGATGATGTAGGCAATATTGGCATCGAAGTTTTGTCAAGAGTTTGCTACAGTTAACACTTAACCCACCTAAACCGATACAGAGAGTCGATCTAAGCCTTATGCCAGGGGACTATTACCAAATCCTCGGAGTTGCGAGGGATGCCAGCAAAGAAGATATCAAACGTGCTTTCCGTCGGCTAGCTCGGAAATATCACCCGGATGTTAACAGCGAACCCGGTGCGGAGGAAAAATTCAAGGAAGTCAATAAGGCCTACGAAGTCCTTTCGGAACCGGAAACCCGTGAACGCTACGACCGTTTTGGCGAAGCGGGGGTCAGTGGCGCCGGGGGTGCAGGCTACGGTGACGTGGATATGGGCGGTTTTGCCGATATTTTCGAGACTATTTTTGGCGGATTTGGCGGTACGGCCCAGACTGGGCGCCGGCGATCGGGCCCAACTCGAGGGGATGATCTGCGTTTAGACCTCAAGCTTAGTTTCCGGGATGCTATTTTTGGGGGCGAAAAGGAAATTCGCATTCCTCACCTAGAATCCTGTCAGCCATGTCAGGGAACTGGAGCAAAACCAGGAACGGGGGCTAAGGTTTGCGGCACCTGTAATGGCGTTGGCCAAGTTCGTCGGGCAACACGAACTCCTTTTGGCAGTTTTGCTCAGGTGTCTGCCTGCCCCACCTGTAATGGCACCGGAGAAGTGATCGAAGAGAAATGTGAATTTTGTGGCGGCGCCGGTCGCAAGCAAGAAACCAAAAAACTAAAGATCACCATTCCGGCGGGGGTCGATGATGGCACTCGTTTACGAGTGTCCAAGGAAGGAGATGCCGGGCAACGGAGCGGGCCACCGGGCGACCTCTACGTTTACTTGATGGTAGAAGGCGATCGCCATTTTGTCCGCGAGGGTATTAATATCCGCTCGGATCTAGAAATTAGTTATCTGCAGGCGATTCTAGGCTGTCGGCTCAAGGTAGATACCGTTGATGGGGAGGACGACCTGGTGATTCCCGCCGGGACTCAGCCCAATACAGTCTTAACCCTGGAAGACCGAGGTGTTCCTAAACTAGGGAATGCTACTCTGCGTGGCGATCATTTGATTACCATTCATGTCAATATTCCGACCAAAATCAATGCGGAGGAACGGGATTTATTGGAACGATTGGCCACGATCAAGGGTGAAAGCCACGGTAAAGGCGGGTTAGAGGGATTCCTCGGGGGATTATTCCATAAATGAGCCTACTAGAGCCGATTATTCTCGATCTCCGGGGCACTCCCTGTCCGATTAATTTTGTGCGGACTAAAATTAAACTCTCTCAAATGAGCCCGGGCCAGACCCTTGTGGTCTGGCTGGATGCGGGGGAGCCCACAGAGCAGGTGCCCCATAGTTTGGCAATGGAAGGGTATCATCAGCAAACCCTTACTCCTCTAGATTCAGAAGCGGGCTATTGTCTGACAATTCACCTTGATGACTCGTCCGTCGGCCTGTGAGTCCTCCCCTTTTGCCCCAGGCTTGGGGAACGGTGATGGCGATTCAGGCCAATTACTATTTGGTGCAGGTCGATCAATCTTCCGGTTCACCCCTGCTCTGTACCCGCCGTGCTCGTCTCAAAAAAATGGGACAAAAGGTCATGGTTGGTGATCGGGTAGGACTGGAGGAAATTGACCTAGTGGCAAATCAAGCGGCGATCGCCAGTGTAGAGCCGCGTAAGACCGAACTTTCGCGCCCGCCGGTGGCTAATGCCGAACAAATTCTCTTGGTTTTTTCCTTGGTGGAACCGCCCCTAGAAGTCTGGCAACTGAGCCGTTTTTTGGTTAAAGCAGAGTCTACCGCCCTGACTCTACGCCTGTGCCTCAATAAGGCTGACCTCCTGACTGACGCTGAAATTGAGTCTTGGCAAGCACGCTTAGGCCATTGGGGCTACAGTCCCATCACCGTTAGCACCCTTACCCAGAGTGGTCTGTCACTCCTGCAAGACCAATTGCGCCATAAAATAACTCTGTTAGCGGGGCCATCGGGAGTCGGCAAATCCAGTTTGATCAATCTTTTGGTTCCTGACAGAACCCAACGGGTTAAACAGGTTTCCGGTAAATTGCAAAAAGGGCGACATACTACTCGCCATGTAGAATTATTTGCCTTGCCCACCGGGGGACTGATTGCCGATACCCCTGGCTTTAATCAACCGGATCTAGACCTATTGCCCGAAGAGGTGATTCACTGTTTCCCTGAAGCGCGACCCCAGCTAGAACAAGGGACTTGTTACTTCAAAGATTGTCTGCATCGGGGTGAGCCCCACTGTGTCATCTCCTCCGACTGGGAACGCTACGAGCATTATTTAACCTTTTTGGCAGAGGCCCTAGAACAACAACAGTACCGGTCCAGCTTGCACTCAGAAGATACTGGCATGAAGCTCAAAATTGGCGAAGCAGGTGAACGTTCCTACGAGCCAAAATTAGAAAGTAAAAAATATCGTCGCCAGTCTCGGCGCACCAAACACCAGCATCTACACAGTTTTTATAATGACCACGATTTCAAAAACCGTAGCCAAGGGTCTGACTCAGAAAACCACGACTGATTACAGGGGAATTAGCTCAGGAAAATTGAGCAATACCTGTTCATTGGTTAACTCATCCCCTAATTTTGCCGGTGAAAAATGTACCTGAATGGCTTCCAAATTGTGTTGATAGTGTAAATTGATCAGGGCTTTTAACCCATCTTCTAGGGCTTCCCGTTCGGCTAAATTAGTTTCTAAATCGGGGACTTCTCCGGTAAAGGCAACGGTCAACATCACCACCAGATTGGGAGTCAGTGCAATGGTTAGGGGGTCATTGGCATCCAGATCCAGCCCGGGTAGTTCGGCTAAGTAGCGTTGGGCTGAATCGGTAAATAATTCATTGACCAAATCTCCCGCATCTTCTTCTTGCCAAAACACATCTCCTTCATTGGACACTGATTCCCAACAATGGCTCAATTGCAGTAGGTGTTGGCAAATATCCACCAGCCCTTCCCCCATTACTTCGAGGTCTCCCTCAGAGGCGATCGCCGTTCGAGCCGCTTGATTAAGCACACCTAAAAGTGGTGGAATCTCGTCTCCCCGGAGGTGAATAAAAATCCGTGAAACGACATAACGAGTTTTGCCAGTGAATTTATTGAATTGATCACGTAATCCCATAACCAATTGACTCCTTAGTTTTCAACTAATTGACTATTAAATTCATTAAACGTCCGTTGCTGAAGGGTTACAGACTCTGATCGGGGCAAGAGGTCAAATAACGTGCGGAGGACATCATCTACCACTTCAAATTTCACCACGCCCTGGGCATTAAAAATTTGTTTACCGTTTTCATCCAAAATAACGGTTTGGGGAATCACGCCCTGGTAGTAACGACCGGGGTCATCCTTAGCATAGCGGGATTTGGGTTGGAGTGAATCCACGCTGATGGGAATAATACTGGCTGCTTGTCCATAAAATTCCTGCATCCGGGAAACAATGAAAGCGTATTCCTTGCAATCCCGGCTATCGTCGAGGTAATAGACCAAGATCACCGGTAATTTGCGTTGAAAGGATTCGGCCAGACTTAACCGGGGAGGAACCAACGAGCCGTTTCCAGCATAGACTACAAAAATATTGCCATCGAGGCGGTCATCATCAACGGCGGCGATCGCCGGAGCTCCGAGGGATATGAGTAGAGTTGCACAGAGCAGAAGGGGCAGAATAAAGCGAAATATCCCTTGCCAGCGGGAGATAGAAGCAAGATTGACCATGGTGAAGTTTTTCAAGGAACAAATTAAAATAAGGAAACGCTAAACTTACTCTGAATCCAACGAATGCTGTGACTCAAGAACGCACAAATGCCAAATCAGCCGTGCGGGAATTGTCTGCCCAGACTAGGCTTCTCAATAGCCATTATGCTATTTTAGGGCTCCATCCGTCTGCTTCTGCCTTAGAAATTCGTCGAGCCTATCGAGATTTGAGTAAGCGATTTCATCCCGACACGACTCTCCTCCATCCAGAGCTAGCCACCAGCAAATTTCAACGCTTAAATGAAGCCTACGGAATTTTGAGTCATCCAGAACGGCGCACCATTTATGATTTGAGCTTAGGCTATTCTCGCTGGAATGTGATTCAACCCGTCACAGAATCATCTAGTTCTGGCAAAACTCCCCGAGATTGGTCAAAATCAGCCTATCTCGACCCGACGGATCGCCCGCTTTCCCCCGGAGAAATCTTTTCATTAGCCCTGTTAGGTATTACCTTTGTTGGCTGTGCGGGGCTTGCGGTCCTCATTGCCTGGCTCCGGGATGGTGTACTGCTTTAGAGGTGACGCTGAAATCGAGTGATTTCGAGGGACTGCGGAAAAACCCACGCCTGTGCTAGCCTGGATTAACCTTAATTGTCCGAGGAGTATTGATCTATGGTGTCCGCAACCGCCCAAGCCCCCTTATTGTCATCCACCTATCCCGTTACAGGCGCAGGGGAAACCGAGACTCGTCCCTGGGGGTCGTTCACGACTTTGGAGTCAGGCAACGGATACAAAATCAAGCGCATTGAAGTCAATCCAGGGCATCGCCTCAGCCTACAAATGCACCACCACCGTAGTGAGCACTGGATTATTTTATCCGGCACCGCCAAGGTTACCTGTGGGGAAAAAGTAGAACTCCTAGAAGCCAATCAATCCACCTACGTGCCCCAATGTTCGTCCCATCGCCTCGAAAATCCTGGCGTGATCAAACTGGTGATTATCGAAGTTCAGAATGGCGAGTATTTAGGGGAAGATGATATTATCCGTTTTCAAGACGACTACTCTCGTCTTTAATGCCAATCCTGACTATGATTCATCTGACAACCACCGCAGTCCAAGAAATCCAGCGGCTAAAACAAAGTCGCGGTCAAAGTCAGCACTATTTTCGCCTCGGGGTTAAGTCTGGCGGCTGTGCCGGCTGGTTTTATACCCTAGAACTAACGCCAGATTATTCTGATCACGACTTGGAGTACCAAAGCCAAGGCATTCCTATTTTGATTCCCGAGGCCTACATAGCATTAATCAAAGACCTCCAGATTGATTACGCGGAAGATCTGATGGGAGGAGGTTTTCGTTTTAGTAATCCCAATGCCCAAAAAACCTGTAGTTGTAGCTTGTCCTTCCAGGTCTGAAGCTTAGACCCGGACTAAGGTAACGGACTCCGGCTGGTCTTGATATTTGCCCGCTCGGGTCTGGTAACTGACGGAGCAGGGTTCTCCTTCCAAAAATAGCAGTTGAACCACGCCTTCGTTGGCATAAATTCGACAATCCGCACTCGAGGAATTGGAAAATTCGAGGGTGAGATGTCCGCGCCATCCGGCTTCCGCCGGGGTCAAGTTGGCGATCAGGCCAATGCGGGCATAGGAGCTTTTGCCAATGCAGAGGACACTAATATTATCGGGGATCGCCAGTCGTTCTAGGGCAACCCCCAGACCGTAGGAATGGGCCGGCAGAATAAAAAAGGTGCCATTCTCATCTCGGTGTAACTTACTGGACTCTAAATTTTCGGAATTGAAATTTTTGGGGTCAACGACGGTGCCGGGAATATGTCTAAAAATACGAAAGTCAATCGGAGACAATCGAATATCATAGCCGAAACTACTCAGGCCGAAGGAAATAACTGGAATATTATCGACTCGACGAATTAGCTGAGGTTCAAAGGGAGAAATCATGCCATTTTCAGCTTGTTCGATAATCCACTTATCATTTTTGATCATTGACAACACTCCTCACGGGTTCATTAAACAACACTAGCTTTTTTCTTTTTGTCAGCTTTCTTGGCGGTTTCCTTCGCTCGTTTTTCTGCTTGTTTCTGGGCTTGTTTTTCCACTTCTAGACGATTCTTTTCCGCTTGTTTTTCTTCCTCAACTTTATCGAGATAATAATGATAGTCTCCCAAATAAACCCTGAATTCTCCGTCCCGGATTTCAACAATTTTATTGGCAACTTGGGAAATAAAATAACGATCATGAGAAACGATCGCCGCCGTGCCTTCGTAGTCCTTGAGGGCATCTTCTAGCATTTCCTTGGCGGGAATATCCAGGTGATTGGTCGGCTCATCCAGGATCAAAAAATTCACCGGGGTAAGGAGCATTTTAGCCAGGGCCAAACGGGCTTTTTCACCACCACTCAGAGCCTGAACCGTTTTGAAGACCGTCTCGCCGGTAAAGAGAAAACGACCTAAAAGGGTGCGGACTTCCTCGTTTTTCCAGTCGGGAACTTCATCATGGATAGTTTCCATCACGGTTTTATTGAGATCCAGGGCTTCCGCTTGATTTTGCTCAAAGTAACCAGGGACAATATTGTGTTTGCCGAGGCTGGCTTCCCCTTCTTCGGGGGTTTCTACGCCCATGATCATTTTCAGAATGGTGGATTTGCCAGAGCCATTGGGGCCCAAAAAGGCAATTCGATCGCCACGTTCGATCTCTAGATTGGCACCGAGAAATAGGACTTTTTCGCCGTAGGTATGGGAGAGGTCTTTGATAATTGCGACTTCTTGTCCGCCCCGGATCGCCGGAGGAAAATGAAATTTGAGGGTACGAACATCGCCGATGGGTGCTTCTACCCGTTCAATTTTATCGAGCTGTTTTTCGCGGCTTTTCGCTTGGGTACTGCGGGTAGCACTGGCACGGAATCGGTCCACGTAGGCCTGTTGCTTAGAAATTTCCTTTTGTTGATGTTCGTAGGCACTTTCTAGGGCGGCTTTGTTTTCGGCTTTTTGGGCGAGATAACGAGAATAATTCCCTAAATAGGTGGTGGAAACCCCCCGCTCTGTTTCTACAATTTTGGTACAAAGTCGGTCTAAAAATTCCCGGTCATGGGAAATAATCACCATGGGGGTTTTGAGTCCCTTGAGGTAATTTTCTAGCCATTCAATAGTTTCCAAGTCTAGATGGTTGGTCGGCTCATCGAGCAGGAGCAAATCCGGTTCTTGCAAGAGAATTTTGGCTAAACTAATCCGCATCTGCCAGCCGCCACTAAAGGAACTCACCAGACGATCGCCGTCTTCGGCCTCAAAACCCACTTCCGGCAAGATTTTTTCGATTTGAGACTCTAAACGATAACCATCAAACCCCTCAAACTGACGCTGGAGCTTATCCAATTGGTTAATTAATTTATCGAGGGTATCCGGGTCAGCCACTTCCATTTGGTGGTGGAGGTCGTGAAGTTTGGCTTGCACCTCATTGGCATCGGTGAAAACAGTCCAGAGTTCTTCGCGGACGGTACGGCTCTGGACAACATCAAATTCCTGGGTGAGGTGGGCCATTTTCAGACCCGTGGGACGAATGATTTGCCCGTCCGTCGGCTCTATCTCTCCCATAATTATTTTCATTTGGGTCGATTTCCCGGCTCCATTGATGCCGACTAACCCCACTCGCTCTTCGGACTTCACTTCCCAGTTAATGTCCTTGAGAACTTCTCCTGTGGGATAAATTTTACGGATGTGCTCAAGTCTTAACATGGTGGTATCTATCCAATGGCATAATCGTTTCCTAGTCTAGGGTTTATTTGCTGTAACAGCTAGTCAAACTTTGCAGAAACTAACGATCTAAATCTAAAAGAGCATTAATGCGTTCTTGACAATCCGCCGTCACCGCATCTAAGGCTTCTCGACGCGAGGACTGGGGGGGCGGACTAAGGGCGGGCCCGATGCGAATGGTGAGGGGGACAGATCTGGGGAATTTTGACCCGGCGCTAAAAATCTGCTCCACACCACACAAGCCAACGGGAATCAAAGGAACTTGGGCCTTGGCGGCGATCATGGCCGCCCCTAATTTGGGCTGATTAACCCGGCCATTGGCCGTGCGAGTCCCTTCCAAGAAAATTCCCACCAGCCAGCCCCCTTGCAATGCGGCGATCGCCGCTCGTAGGGCTCCCCGATCGCCGGAACCGCGCTTGACCGGATAGGCTCCGTAGAGACGAATGGCAGAGCCCAGCAAGGGAACCTCAAATAATTCTTCCTTGGCCATAAAAGCCACAGGTCGCCCCATGGCCGAGGATAAAAAGGGCGGGTCAAAATAACTGCCATGGTTACTGACTACGATCGCCGGGCCGGTGAGGGGGACATTTTCTTGACCGTAGACCCGACCCTGAAAAAAAGTACTCAGCAACGGACGAACAATAGACCACTTTAGACCCCGATAGAGCGTCAAGCTGGCCCAGGGTTCCCGCTCTGAATAGGGCTCCATTCTCGTCATCTCTGGCGATCACCGTGGGTGGGACAAGGAGGCGCCGAAATAGAGCGGTCGAGCCAACCCTGGGCTTGTTGAATATGGCTCAGGGCTTCTTGGGGATTATTTTTAAGCAAATAAACAAGGGCCACGGCCAGGTCTTGGCTGGCTTGGGCGTTGCGGTTGGCCTTGAGACGGTGCCAATCCTGGGGAGAAATGGCCAACTGGGCGGCCAAGGTTTGGGCCAATTCCAAGGGGCTAAGATCGGTGGGACTAGAGGTGAGCATAGGAAAATCTAGGGGCTAGAAGGGGATGGGTCAGCAACGGCATCTTTTTGCCATTCCTGCGGCGATCGCCGAATCAGTGCTTGAAAACTACGGGAGACCAAATAAACGGGCATTTTAAGCGTCGGCGTTGCGGGGGGGTCAATTAAGGCGTAGAGGAAATCTCCCTTAAAATCGGGATTTCCGAGTAATAATTGATGGGTTTTGCCATTTACCAATTGAACCACAAAGCTAGCTTGGGCAGGTGCCAGCCCATAATCAGGCAATTGTGCCGCTTCAACCTCAAAATCTCGATCACTCTGGCTATCGGCAAATAAGCGTAATAAAAAATCCATGGCAGCGGGACTGACCTGCATCGGGCTCGGATTATCCATTAACCAGCTAGCGTCGGGGGATGACCCTCGATAGAGTTTGAGGGTTTTGTCCCCTTGCCGAATGGCGATGGATTGCACCGTCTCTAGGGCAAAACTAAAGTGTTTTTTGTCAGACGCGGTTGCAACGGTATCAACAGGAGGAGATGAGGCCCGCTGTAGTTCTTGCACAGCCACGCCCGCCCCCAAAATCAAGGCGATCGCCAAAAGTGTGACCGTGCTGGACTTGAGTTTCACCTAGGGATTGACGGAGGAATTAGGGGTTATGGGCAGAATATTTGCTCCAGTGGAACCTTGCTGAAGTTGTTGCTGTTGTTGACGCTTAAAGTCCTCGGCCGCCTTGTTTAGGTTTTGATTGGTATCATCGACAAAATCTTCAAAATTGCGACCACGGCTCAGATTAGCATTGTGAATTAAGGACATGGGGTCAAAACCGTTGCCCAGCCCATAGTTGTTGGGATTCACTTCATTTTGTTGAAATGGATCCTGGGAGCCGGAGGGACGATACTGGGCGAGGGCATTATCCGTTAGCAGGGAGCTGAAGGCGAGGCTTCCCAGGCCCAGCGCCAGGGTTCTAGCAAGAAATGACGTATTTAAGCGCATAGGAAAATTAAATAAAGTTAAAGAAAACGACGACGTAACAACGGCTGAATCAATGATAATGCTAGCGCATCCAAAAGCACCAACAGAGCCAAAACCTGAGCAAAATTCAAGCCCAACCACGGGGTTTGCAAAACAATGCTCCCCAGACTCCAACCAGGCTGGAGATAAATATAGCGAATCGGTTCAATGGCGTAGGTGAGGGGATTAAGGGACGCGACTACCTGTAACCAGGGTGCCATGAAGGATAGGGGCGCTAGGGCAGTACTGGCAAAGAGAAGAGGCAAATTGGTCACAAAAATGACAGCAATCAGTTCAATATGCCCCGGTAGGGCAAACGCCAAGCCCAAACTAAGAGCCGTGACTCCCAAAACAACTAAAAAGACAATAACGGCGATCGCCGCCAGTCCTGCCAGATTGGGCAACCCGGCCCCCAAAAAAGCACTGGCCCCAACAATGACCGCCGCTTGGATCAAACTCAAGGAAATAATATAAATCGTGGATGCGGCCACAATAGAATAGCGTGAGGCCAAGGGCGCTACCAGCAAGCGATTCAAAAAGCCAAATTCGCGGTCAAACATCACCGGCAAGCCCGCATTCAAGGCGCCCGAAAAAGCGGTAAAGACGATAATGCCTGGAGCTAAAAATTGAGCATAGTTGAGGTCATTGCCAAATAAGCCCTGGGGCGCTTGCAAAAATAAGGCGCCAAACAAGACTAACCACATAAAGGGCTGAATAATGCCGGCGATCAGGGTCGAGGGACGACGTTGGAGCTGGATAAATAAACGACGGGTTAAGGCAATCGTTTCTTGGCTGAGGTCTGCGAAGGTAGAATGCTGGGGCAGATCCGCCGGACGAAAGGGACTAGGAGCGAGGGGGTTAGACAGGTTAGTGGCGCTTTGGCTCATCGGATTTTATGATTCAATCTAAGTGGGCAAATTTTAATCAGGGTTCAGACCAGAAAATGCTACTGCATCGCTTGTTTTTTCTCAGCTTTGACATCGCGTTGACTGGCCGCCGCTAATTCTGCGTCCATCAGGGTTTGACCCGTGGCGGCTAGATAGACATCATCTAAACTGGGACGGGACTGGGCCAAGCTAAAAATGGGCAATTGCTGGCTCAGTAACGCCTGCTCAATTTGACTCAGGGGATTGCTCTGGGCCATGACGACTAAATTGAGAGAATTACCCTGGGCACTATTGATAATGATTTCTTCTACAAAGGGCAAGGGAGTCAGCAGAGCTTGGGCTTTTTCGGCATCTTCTAGGGAAGCAAACTCCCGGATACGAAGCGTAACCCGATCGCCGCCGACGCGGTTTTTTAGCTCCGCCGGGGAACCTTCGGCAATGACGACACCCCGGTCGATAATCGCCAGGCGGTCAGCTAAGGCATCAATTTCTTCTAAATAATGGCTTGTAATCAAGACTGTGGTGCCAGAATTCCGTAATTGGCGCAGAAAATCCCAGAGAATAAAGCGACTTTCGATATCTAGCCCCACCGACGGTTCATCCAGAACCAAAATGGCCGGCTGATGCAGGAGTCCGGCGGCTAGATCTAAGCGTTTGCGAATGCCCCCGGAATAGGTCCCCGTTTTTTTGTTGGCGTAGTCGGCTAAGCCCAGGGCTTCGATGAGTTGGGAAATGCGCTCTTGCGCCCTTGCTTTGGGTAAATGGTAAAGATCTGCCTGGAGTTGTAATAATTCTCGTCCCGTCAAAATTTTATCTAGGGCGACTTCCTGGGCCACGTAGCCGAGGCGATTACGGGCTAATTTGGGCTGGTCTACGACGGAAATGCCATCCACTTCAATTGTGCCAGCATCGGGTTTCGCTAAGGTACAAAGACAACGGATCGTCGTGGTTTTGCCTGCTCCATTGGGGCCCAACAAACCAAAGATTTCCCCTGCCTTGACCGTAAAAGAAATGTCCTTAACGGCTTCCACGGCACCGTAACTTTTTTTTAGATGTTCGACAAAAACAGCAGGCCCCATAACGTCTATCGTCCAGGCGATTTTGATACAATTCGTAACTCAATCTAAGTTTTTAAGATAACACAGAGCGCAGGGGGCTGAATTCCTCGCCATCGAAAATACTTTATCCCTAATACACGGGCAACGGACTCAAGTAAAGGGGGGCTCACCGGCTTAGCAAGCAGTACTGCTTGTATTTTCTAGCCCGGGCGGATTATACCTCCTGGAATGTCAAAACAACTTTTTTTGATGTATGCTAGGAATTGTTCGCTCCAGGTAACGGGATTGTGGAAACGATTAAAGCCCCTCGCCGCTAAAGATAACAACTTAATAAATCGTTAACCTCATCTATCAAAAATTGTTGAAATAATAAAAATAATTCCTCTATATTTTTTCTGACTATGATGATTGCTCGCCTTAATTTGATTTCACGCCCCTATCAAACGCTGGGAATCCTTGCCAGCCTGAGTTTCTTGCTGTTCTCCTGTGGCAATGAAGCCCAAGAGCCCTTTCGTATTAATGGCTCCAGTACCGTCTATCCCATCACCAAGGCGGTGGCTGATGAGTTCAAAAAGCAAAATCCCACTGCCCCAGATATTGATGTCAAATTTTCGGGCACCACGGCGGGCTTTCGTGAATTTTGTGAAGGGAAAACCCAGGTGAGTAATGCCTCGCGCCCGATTACAACCGATGAAATCGCCACGTGCAATAGATATAATGTTCGTTTTATTGAACTCCCGATCGCCTTTGATGCTCTGACCCTGGTTGTCAATCCCAAAAATGATTGGGCCACTAGCCTGACGGTGGGCGATCTGAAAAAAATGTGGGAACCCGCCGCCGAGAATACCATTATTAACTGGAATCAAATTCAAGCAGGTTTTCCGGACAAACCCCTGCGTTTATTTGGGGCTGGCACAGATTCTGGTACCTTTGACTATTTCACGGAAGCCATTATGGGCAAATCCGGGGCGAGTCGTTTAGATTTCGTCAAAACGGAAGATGATCAAGTTACCGTCCAAGGGGTAGAACAAGACCCCAATGCCATTGGTTATTTCGGTTTGGCCTACTACGAACAAAATGCCAAACAACTGACCGCCGTGGCGATTGATGCCGGGAAAGGCCCCGTACTTCCTTCTCGGGAAACGGTAGAAAAGGGTCAATATTTTCCCCTCTCTCGTCCTTTGATGATATACGTCAATCTAGAAGCGGCCCAAAATAACGGCAATCTTAAAAATTTCGTCAAATTCTATCTAGACAAAGCCCCGACCATTGTTCCAGAGATTGGCTATATTCCCTTGCCGGAAGAGGGATATCATCTGGCATCTGTCACCTTTCACAATGGCGAAGCCGGTACTGTCTTTGAAGGAAAATCTCAAATCGGTTTAACCATTGGCGAACTCCTGCGGAAAAAAGCTAAATTTTAATCCGGCGCTAAGAAATTCCCACGCCGTATTTTCCAGACACGATGTGGGAATTTGACTTTTGTTTCCTTGTTCACTTGCTCCCTACTCTTCCTTGAAACAGCTCCGCCTTTTTGATAGCCCCTCCCCCTACCAAGTCCCGCGCTCTCCGGCGATCGCCATGGGACAGGCTAGCCTAATTGCCTGGAAGGAGCGAGTTTATCATTATCAACAATCCATCCGCCAGCAAAGCGCACCAGAACAAACATCATTATTTGATCTGACTCCCAGTGCTTGGCACAACCCCGACGAGATTGATCCCTTCACTCTACCAGCCCATTCCCCCTTATTTTGGCGACAAGCGGATCGGCTGGATGCCTTGGACAATAGTCATCAGGGTTGTTTGTACTTTATTCTCGACCGGCATTGTTCTCTGCTTCTCTACATTGGCGAAACTAAGTTGAGCGCCAATCAACGCTGGCAAGGACACCATGATTGTAAAGACTATATTCTGAGTTACATTGAACTTCATCGTCGCTACGACCTGCCCGTGGCCGTCACCTCCGCCTTTTGGCTCCATGTCCCTCCCCAAAAGAAAATTCTGCGGCAATGGGAGCGGGAATTGATCCTCAAATGGCGATCGCCGTTTAACAAGGAATGCTGGCAATTTTGGGGTCAACCCTTTGGTAAACCTCCCGGTTAAGGCGATGTCTGAGAAAGAAGGTATCGAACTGTAGAATAGGGTAATGTACTGAATGTTCATCGCCAAAAATGACAAAAAAAGCTAAGTCGCAACTTACCCAAACCCAAATAGAAGATCTACGTTTAGCCTCGTCCCGACTGAGTGGAGAAAAACGCCGAGCCTTCCAAGCGGAAATGACACTCAAATACTGTAACGGGAAGGCAAGATTAGCGGAGAGTCGTTTTGGCTGGAGTCGAAAAAGTGTGGCAGTGGGTCTAGCGGAAAAGCGCAGTCAGATATTGTGTAAGGGACTTCAATCTCGATTTAGTGGCAATAAGCGTTGGGAAGAAAAGAATCCAGAGGCAGCGGCAGTGCTTCAAGAGATTGCCGAAGCTCATGCTCAGCAAGATCCGACATTTAAGAGCACCATAGCTTACAACCGTTTGACATCAGCCGAAGCATTGCGTCAATTGCAACAGGCCGAATTTCCCCCTGAGCAATGGCCAGGATTGAGCACAATGGCGGTGATTCTCAATCGTCTGGGATACAGACTACGCAAAGTCGTCAAAGCTAAACCCCAAAAAAACTGCCAGAAACTGACCTAATTTTCGAGAACATCAAAGCGAAAGATGAATATGCTCAGCAAATTGGAGCCAAACGCATTAGCGTTGATTGTAAAGCCACAGTCAGCCTAGTGTTTAATCAGGAAATTAATGACTGGTGGAGTTGATAGGATGGAGTAAGTTTTCTCAATCATACTAATATGGTCAAAAGATATATAGTGAGCCTAAGCGAAACAGAACGGCAATCACTCGAAGAGGTGATCAAAACAGGCAAACGGTCGGCCTCTACAATCAATCATGCGCGAATTCTCCTAAAAGCCAATAGTAATCAGCCCAGTGGGAGTTGGCGAGAGGTCAGGGGAAAAAGAGGAAGTTGGATGGGGAAGCCCATTTGATAGTGTTGCGATGTAGTGAACTACCCAAGGGGCAGGGAAGATAGACGTTGCGGCTGTTGGCGAACCGGATAGTAGAACTGGAACTGGAATATGTCGACCAGTTGAGCAATGAAAGCGTGCGACAAGTGGGGAGTGATCTAAATTTTGTGTAAAGAGGAAAATTAATGGGAATAGCGTTCAGGGAAAAGAATTGCAAAATGAGATAATGCCGCTCGCCAATCCCGGATAGGACGTTGCCATTTCTTAGCAATATTCCTCATTGCTAAAT
>JBGSZT010000022.1:0-40149 GCA_041750255.1 Synechocystis sp. | reverse complement strand
ATTTTTTCCAAAAGCCCACCCTCTCTACTTTTGCCTAAATTCCTGACCGCTAAACTTGATCGGTTTCAACCTCCTGATACACCATCCTTAGCTGCTTAGGGCAAAGCCTGGTTCCAGTCAAAAACTTAAGACTGTCCAGCTTGATAATGGCCAAAGCTATAAAATCCAAGGGTCTAGCATAGATGCTTTACAATTAGAGGACTATGCAGGCCTCCATAACGTCAAATTCTCCAGCAACAATAGTGGCGATAAAGATGTTTTCATTTGGAGTAGTCAAGGGGCTGAAAACCGACTCGTCGTTAAACTCGATAACATAACTCCCTCTACCGCCAGTACCAGTTCTGCCGCTCCTGCCCAAGACGCCTCCCTTGAAGCGGTTATTGGTGCCGGTCTGGGGGCATTGCTCGGTAGTCTAATTAGTGGGGGCTCCTCTAGTAGCCAATCATCCACCAATACGGTGGTTGTCGGACAAACTGTTCCAGACCTCGAAGATTTAGTTGGAGCCAAAGCAGGGCAAGCACAAGGAACATTGGAAAAAAGAGGCTACGTTTTCATTAAAGGTACTCAACAAGCAGACAGTGCCTATAGCAACTGGAAAAGCTCAAAAACCGGAAATTGTGTATCAATTCGCACAACTGATGGTCGCTATGCTGCCATTGTTTATGGAACCGCGGCTGACTGTACTCGTTAGCAAGGAATCTTGTACTAGTTGCTGACGAGTAAAATGATCCAATCAAGTCTAGCGCCTCGATTAATTGCCTTAGTGGGGATGCAGTTGCCCATCCCCCTATAATCTCGTTGCCATTCTCAATAAGACTTGTATTTTTCGAGGTACCCTAAAACCTCACTAACATGAACATGCTAAATAATCTAAAGCCCATCGTCTTAATCACCATTGCTACCCTGACCACCTTCCCCCACTCTGCCCAAGCATTCCCTAAAAATTGTGGCAAGTTTTTCAACTTTAACGGCAAAAAGCACTGTGTTCAAACCGTCACCGCTTCTTCTGAAGGGGCTGTTATCGACGTCTTTTCCCCCTTGCCCGAAGCACCTAAAAGTACAGGCTATGAGTATCATCAATACCGAGTACTAGATGTGTCCTGTCGTACAGCCAAAAACCCCAACCAGGCTAGAATAAGCATTGTTGAAACTCGTTCTGTGGACTCTAAGGGTAAGGTTATTCATTCAAACAAACACGAAAGTCCGGTTAGTGCCCAAAACGAACAACTTGCCTGGAAAGCTTATCTCGCCAGTTGTGGCAAGGGCTAACCCCCTAGATATCAAAAGGTTGCGACATATTCTACACATTCGCTTTCGGGTAAGTGTGGGATTCACAGCGATTCCTCTAGGAAGACATTAACTGAACTTTAAAGTCCTATACGCTAGGGTCTTTTGAACGTTTTTGATGGTCTACTTTTCAGCATTTAATCGAGTCACACATGTAGGATGAAATTATATCAAATATCTTGAAAAAAAACAAGTAAATGTTGATTTTTTATCACATTTCTATTGAGTAAACAAAAGACTTCTACTATTGAAGTTAAATATCTTTATTATTGTTATTCCTGACCTCCTATGCTAGATACCCTCGACCTCAGCCTTAGCCTTGACAAAGAAAGCTATCGTGCTCAAATTGAAGACTTGATGCGGCAACTCCGCTCTCTCCAACAAACCTGTTGGGAAGAACAGGTGCCGGTGGTGATCGTGTTGGAGGGCTGGGCGGCGGCGGGCAAAGGAACCTTGCTGAAGAAAATCACTAACTACATGGATCCGCGGGGGTTTTCAGTGAATCCCATTTTTGTGGCCAGCGAGGATGAGCGGCGTTATCCGTTTTTGTGGCGGTTTTGGCAAAAACTTCCGCCTAAGGGCAGTCTCGGCTTTTTTTATCATAGTTGGTACACTAATTGCCTAGAAGAACGTCTTTTTCATCGCGTGACCCCGGCTCAAGTTCCCGATCAAATGCGAGATATTAATGCCTTTGAGCGGCAATTGGTGGAAGATGGAACGGCGATCGCCAAATTTTGGATTCACCTCAGTCGTAAAGAGTTAAAAAAACGCCTAAAAAAATACGAAGCCGACGAGCTAGAGTCTTGGCGGGTTCGCCCTGAAGACTGGCAACAGGAAAAACATTACGGTGAATACTGTGCCCTAGCCGAAGAAATGCTGACCTATACCAGCACGGGCCATGCCCCCTGGACCTTGGTGGAAGGCGACTGTGAACGATGGACAAGGGTTAAAGTCTTATCTCAATTAGTAGCCACCCTGGTTCAGGCTTTAGATAATCTGCGTTTACCCAAGGCCGAGCATCTGCCCCCACCGCCTCAAACGGCTCTACTTCCCACAGAACCCAACTTTCTTACCCAGGTGGATTTGTCCCGTCGGCTTGAACCAGAGACCTATCGCCAAGATCTGCGAGTTGCTCAGGTTGAATTGCGGAAACTTCAGGTTGAAATGTATCGTCAGAAAGTACCCGTGGTGGCGCTCTTTGAAGGTTGGGATGCCGCGGGCAAGGGAGGCGTGATCAAACGCTTAACGGACACCCTAGATCCCCGCAGTTACCGGGTTAATGCCTTTGCCGCTCCTAGCCAGGAGGAGACTCGCTATCATTACCTTTGGCGATTTTGGCGGCGTCTCCCGGCAGGCGGAGAAATCGGTATCTTTGACCGGAGTTGGTACGGGCGGGTGATGGTGGAACGCATCGAAGGCTTTGCCAGTGAGATGGAATGGCGGCGGGCCTATCGAGAAATCAATGAATTTGAAGCCCAACTAAAAACAGCGGGCTATGTGGTTGTCAAATTTTTCTTGCACATTAGCCCCGAAGAACAACTGCGTCGCTTCCAAGAGCGGGAAAAAAATCCCTACAAACAATATAAATTAACCAATGAAGATTGGCGTAACCGAGAGCAATGGCCCCTCTATGATGTGGCGATTAACCAAATGATTGCCCGCACCAGCACCCCCGCCGCACCCTGGACGGTGGTTCCATCTAACGATAAATACCATGCCAGAGTGAAGGTGATTGAAACAGTAATCGAGGCTTTGGCGGCGGAATTAAAACGGCGATCAATTCGCTAATTTGGAGACTATGAAACCTAAGGATTTACTCAGGCGATCGCCTCCAGACCCAGGGAAACATCATTGCCTAAAAATAACCTTGCTTTTACTGAGTGGACTCTGGCTCAGTGGCTGTGGGGGCTATCCGCGTTATCTGAGCTTTCCCTACGACAGGGCCGGACGGGGGCTAAATAGTGCCTCTGAAGACCTGACACCTCACCTTAGCCCTCCCTATCTAGTCCTCTCCTCTGACCGCAATGGCTCCCAAGGTATTTATTTATTCAACATTCAATCCCGCCAACTTCAGAACTTACCCGGACTCAATAGCCTAGATCAAATCGCCTCCCAGCCCGCTATTTCCGAAGATGGTCGGTATGTGGTGTTTGCCGCCAGTCGTCAAGGAACGTCAGATATTTATCTTTATGACCGAGAAACCCAACAAAAACGCAATATTACGGCTTCCCTCGACGCGGAAACCCGTAATCCTACCATTAGTGCCAATGGCGATCGCCTGGCCTTTGAAGTCGCCAAGCAAGGGCAATGGGACATCATGGTTACAGACCGCCAGGGCAATCGTCTAGAAGGGCCTTGAAAAAAATGACCGCCATCGCCGATCAACCTTGATAGGATAACCTAGACAAAGGAAACGGAGAGCGAAAAAACCTCCCTCTCAAACCCCAAAAACTACAGGACTCATCACCTATGAGCACCATTATCGAGACAGATCTAAAGGAATTGTTGGCAGAAATTAAACAACAACTCAACGAGATTCAGCGAGACACCACAGATCTAAAGGTTGATATGTCCGCCGTTAAAACCGATCTAAAACGTTTGAATGAAGATGTGAGGGATATTAAAAACAGAGCCAGCACTCAAATATGGGCGTTGATTATAACAGTGATTGGGGCTGTCATTGCCGCCATAACTAGATTTGTTTTTTTCCCCAATCCGTAATGGCGATCGCCTAGTTTTTGCAATCGCTAAACTTGGGCTAAAACCATCAATTCAGCCTTCTGTCGAAATTCTGGAATAGACACTAATGTGCCGGCTTCTGCATCCCAAAGAATATATTTAGCACAGCCGGGTAAATCCTTGATGTGTAAGGTTTTAATATTGCCAAGTAGATGGATATTGGCCTGATGGCAGGCTTCCAGATGATAGTTAGGAATTCTTTCCGACAAATGATGAATATTGTGATAGCCAATACTCGCTGTAAACCACTTTAGGATAGCGGGTAATTCTAAATAGCTACTGCCTTCGATCGCCCCTTTAAAATAGTCCCAACCTTCAGTTTTGTGGGCGTAGGTACCTTCAAAATTATGTTGAACAAAAAAGACATAAATAAAAATCGCGGCAGAAAAAGCCAAGTTGGTGAAGTAAACTCCAAAAAAGAAGCCAGCACCGACAAGATAGCTCATCATTACCCAGCTAGCAATCACGCAAATATTATTAAAAAGTAAGTCCCAAAACTCTGCCCTTGTGTACCAATGTTTGGATTTATAGGAGTTGATAATCAACGGGAAATTTAGTGTCTGATCTTTTTTCCAGCAGGTAAACCCATGGATAATAAAGCCATAAACTCCAAAAATAAAGGCGAGCCTAGGCTTGATTGCCAAGTAAAAAAAGCCCCCGGGCAATAACATCAGAGGATGCCGAAGGAACGCATAGCGTTTTTGGGCCCCTGGGCTTAGTTTGGCAAAATTTTCTGTGGAAATTAAGGCAGAGGGACCCCGATATTTGTCCCAGTCCCCATTGGTTTTGTGGTGAAACGCATGGCCGCGAGACCAGGGATATTGAGGGATAGCATTCAGGACTCCGAAGGTAAAACCCACCGCCCGGTTTGCTCTTTTGTTAGTAAAGAGAGAGTAATGCCCACAGTCATGCATCAGCGAAAAACAACGGGAGGAAAATAACGTCATCAAGACAAGGATGGGAAACAGAAGCCAGACGGAGACGGTCACGGCTTGAACCGCTGAGACCCACAAAAGAATAGTCGGTACAAGGGTGTTGATTACTTGCCAGGTAGCCCAGACATTGTTGCTTTTGGCGTAGGGTTGAATAATAAAGTCTGATTGTTTAATCACGTTATTACGGACAGTTATCGAAAAAAATAGTTGAAATTTCCCCGAAATATAGCCTGATGCTCCTGATTTCCCGGCAACTTTCCCGCCGATGACCAAAGGATTCCTTGGCCAACGAGGCTTTACTATTAAATCACACTTTTGTTAAGAAATGTTAATCTAACAGCGTCAGTCATCGTTGGAGTGGTTCGGCACTACTCCCCGGCCCAGAACGGCGATCGCCGATTAAACTGTAGAGCAGACGTTATTTTAATTTCCAGGAGGTAAAGGTATGGTTGCCACCCCGATTCAGACCGAAAAACGCCTTTCCATGCAAACCCAGGTCATTGCCCCCGATACCACCGCTCTTCGGTCCTTGGATTGGGACCGCGACCGTTTTGACATTGAGTTTGGCTTACAAAATGGCACCACCTACAATTCCTACTTGATCCAGGCGGACAAGATTGCCCTGGTGGATAGTTCCCACGAAAAATTTCGTCAGCTTTATTTAGACACCCTTACCGGACTGATCGATCCCAGTCGCATTGATTATTTGATCGTCAGTCACACTGAGCCAGACCACAGCGGATTAGTCAAGGACCTACTCAGATTAGTGCCCCAGATCACCGTCGTGGCTAGTAAAGTCGCGTTACAGTTTTTAGATAATTTTGTCCACCAGCCCTTTGAGCGTATCCAGGTTAAAAATGGCGATCGCTTGGAATTGGGTCAAGGCCATAGCCTTGAATTTGTCAGTGCGCCCAACCTGCATTGGCCCGACACCATGCTCACCTACGACCACGGCACCCAGATTCTCTACACCTGCGATGTCTTTGGTTTGCATTACTGCTCCGATCACCTCTTTGATGAAGAATTGAGCCAAATTGAAGAGGATTATCGTTTCTATTACGACTGCCTAATGGGCCCCAATGCCCGGTCGGTGTTGGCGGCGATGAAACGCATGGATAGCCTTGGTGAAGTCGCCCTGGTAGCGAATGGCCATGGCCCTTTGCTCTTGCACAATCGGACTGAGTTATTATCCCGTTATCGCACCTGGAGTCAGGCCCAAGCAAAGTCCGAAAAATGTGTTGCTGTTTTTTATGTGGCGGATTATGGCTACGGCGATCGTCTAGCCCAAAGTATTGCCAGAGGCATCACCAAAACCGGTGTGGGTGCAGAGATGTTGGATCTAAAATCCGCCGACGCCCAAGAGGTACAAGAATTAGTCCATCGAGCCAGCGGTATTGTCCTGGGAATGCCTCCATTGAATAGTGGCGAAGGAGAAATCACCACGAATCTCGGCACAATTTTAGCGGCGGCCTCGCCCAAACAATGGTTTGGTCTCTTTGAATGCTATGGCGGCAATGATGAACCCCTAGACCCCCTAGCCACCAAGTTTTTAGATTTGGGTCTCAAAGCCGGATTTAAAGCCATTAAAGTTAAAGACATCCCCCAAGAAGCCTTGTATCAACTCTGTGAAGAAGCGGGGACTGACCTAGGGCAAACCCTCAGTCAATCCGACAAAATCAAGCAACTTAAATCCCTGGATAGCGACCTGGAAAAGGCGATTGGACGCATTAGCGGCGGGCTTTATATTATCACGGCTCAAAAAAATGACCTCAAAAGCGCCATGTTAGCCTCCTGGGTCTCCCAAGCCAGTTTTGACCCCCCCGGCTTTACGGTCGCCGTGGCCAAAGACCGGGCGATCGAGTCTTTGCTCCAAGTAGGGGATCAGTTCGTCCTCAACATTCTCGAAGAAGGAAATTATCAACCCCTGATGAAACATTTCCTTAAACGTTTCCCGCCGGGAGCCGACCGTTTCGCAGGCGTAGCTATCCAAACCGCCACCAATGGTTCACCCATTTTGACAGACGCCCTCGCCTATCTTGAATGTACTGTCATGAGTCGTATGGACTGTAGCGATCATTGGATTGTCTACAGTAAAGTCACCAATGGTCGAGTCGCTAACGCCGAAGGCTTAACTGCCGTACACCACCGCAAGGTCGGAAATTATTACTAAACCCTAGCTCAACTGCGTCCCGGAGCATGGGGTTTGCGAAAAACCAGTTTGTACTTAAGCCGTTTATCCAAGGCATCTGCATAGATAGCATTTTCTAGATATCTTACCCAATCGATGTCTACAAGGCTATCTAAGTAGTTTGCCTTGCGTCGTAGCTCAGGAGCATCTAAAAACTTAATCAATAAGGATTCCAAAATGGATTTAGCGGCACTACTACTACCTACTTGATCATGTAAATCTAGATCCATTAACCAGATCAAAATTTTGGACCTATCCACCCGAAAAACCTTGAGGCGATGGGTATATTGAGCGATATCAATATTTTTTTGCTTGTGCAGATAGCCCTCCGCATTACTCAAATTTCCCTGGCTGGCTTCGCTGAGAATCTTGCGATTAAAAGATTCATAGAGTTTAGGCAAATGCTCTAGGGTGACGATGACTGAGCCTCTAGCCTCTTCGTGCTTGACTTGGTAAGCTCCTAGGGTAAATAAATGGCTAGGGGGCAATTCGTATAATTTTCTGTCCTCGTCGTTGGAGCGCCTAATCAGCTTAATCTCTCCTAGACCCACCTCCCCTGTTTTTTCTTTTTGATGCTTGAAAAAGGTATCAATACCCTGCTGGATAAATGACTCTATCGGCATATTGCCAATATCTGAAAGGTTAAACGCCATTCTTAAACCTCACTGATTTAGCTTTCTGTCCCTACTCTAGCGAGAGGAAGACTTTTTGATCGAAGGTCGCCGTAAAGCCTCCCTCTTAAGCGCCACGAACCAGTGCTGATTCTCGGCTCATTAGCGGGTTTTATCGGGGTCTAACACCGTCAGACTCGGAAAACTACGGTAAGACCCATTGGCTCGAGTTTGTTTTTGAATATCATCTTTAATGTGATCAAGGTCTACATAGCGGTCTGAAACATTGATCAAACTATCACTGGTCATCGACCGCAGACTGACGACTTCAATGCGAGCGCCCCGATAGCTGACCGCATCAGCGGCATAGGCCAAATCACCATCCCCACTGACAATAACGGCGGTATCAAAGGAGCCGACCAGGGACATTAAATCCACGGCAATTTCTACGTCTAAATTGGCTTTTTTGGAGCCATCGGGCAACTGGACTAGATCCTTGGCGATGACTCGATAGCCGTTGCGACGCATCCAGAGCAAAAAGCCCTGTTGTTTTTCATTGGTGCGGTCAACCCCCGTATAGAAAAAAGCCCGCAGGAGCCGGGAGCCGCCGGTCAAACGATGGAGCAACTTGGTGTAGTCGATTTCGATGCCCAATTGCAGAGCGGCGTAGAACAAATTAGAGCCATCGATAAAAATAGCAACCCGGCCGCGATTTTCTAGGAGTTGATCCGGGGTAAAGAGGGGGTCGTGGTCAAAATCTTCAAACATGGTGATTTTCCTAAAATTTAGATTTAAAAAATTAAAAACGGTTTAAAAAACATTGAACTGAGTTAGACCTTCAGGCTAGGAGACGCTGGACTCCTCGGGAAGTTCTAATCGTGCAAAAATTGGTTGCGCTGCCGGTAGGGCCCGATGGCAAGGAAATAATCCCCACTGAGAATGACTGGCAAAGGGAGCCAAGACCGCCACCTCTTTGGCTTGGTTAAAATCGAGGTCATAGCCAAGCTGGGTATAGATTTTAGTACTTAGGCTGGGGATCATGGGAGAAAGGAGGTAAGCGGCTAATCGCATAGATTCCAGAACGCTATAGAGTACTTTTTCTACTTCCCGCTGTTCCCCTGTCTTAAAAAGGCTCCAGGGAGCAATCTCATCAATATATTTATTTCCGGCGCGGATTAACACAAAAATATCTTCGCAGACTTGATGGAAGGCCAGGGCTTCATAGCTGGCGATCGCCTTTTCGGCCAGGGGGCGACCCAATCGAGCCAGGGGATGATTGGCAGCCAATTCGGCACCGGTCACCTGGGGCCCTTCTCCTTTGCAATACTTTTTCACCATGCCCAAGGTTCGATTTAATAAATTACCCAGGTCATTAGCGAGATCGGCATTAAGCGTAATGATAAAACGAGTTTCATTAAAATCACCGTCCCGGCCAAACTCAATTTCCTTCAGGAAATAGTAGCGCACCGCATCTGCCCCATAGCGTTCCACCAAGGCGATCGGGTCAAGAGTATTGCCGAGACTTTTGCTCATTTTGTGGCCATCCTTGGTCAAAAAGCCGTGGCCAAAAACTTGATGGGGAATCGGCAGATGGGCGGACATGAGCATAGCGGGCCAATACACCGCATGGAAACGCAGGATATCTTTACCAATTAGGTGCAAATTAATCGGCCACCAGGTCGCCAAGGCATTGTCGAGGGTCGGGGTTTGATCGGGTTCGAGGAGAGCGGTCATGTAGCCCAAGAGCGCATCAAACCAGACATAAATTGTGTGTTGGGGGTCACAGGGGAGCGGAAAGCCCCAGGAGACATTGACCCGAGAAATGGAAAAGTCCTGTAATCCTTGGCGGACAAAACTCAAGACTTCATTGCGGCGGCTTTCCGGTTGAATAAAATCAGGATGTTCACTGTAGAAGTGTTCTAGCTCGCTTTGATAGCGAGAGAGGCGGAAAAAATAATTTTCCTCATCGCGCCATTCTGCCTTCAGATTGGGGTGCAGGGGGCAGTGTCCCGATTCCAGTAGATCCCGTTCTTCTTTGAATTCTTCGCAGGCAACGCAGTACCAACCCTGTTGTTGGGCGGTGTAAATATCCCCGTTTTCGAGCACTCGGCTAAAGAAATCTTGGACGATCGCCTGGTGACGGGGGTCTGTTGTCCGGCTAAAGCGGTCGTACTGAATATTAAGGGCGTGCCAGAGCTGCTGAAAACTCTCAACAATCTGGTCACAATGGCTCTGGGGGTCTAAACCCTTGGCTTCCGCCGTGCGTTGGATTTTTTGACCATGTTCATCAGTCCCGGTAATTAGTAATACATCATTTCCCTTGAGCCGCTGAAATCGAGCAACAGTATCGGCGACAAGGGTGGTGTAGGCACTCCCCAAATGGGGGACATCATTGACATAATAAAGGGGGGTTGTCAGGGAAAATTTGGCGTTTTGGGGTGAATCGACCATAGTTTAAAAAATTTTAAATAGCCTTGCTCCGGAGAACAAAGCCTCTATTTTCCTTCGACCTAAAAGGATATTAATAGTTGATGAGTAACTCTTTTATAACGTTTTATGGGATAAATTTATCTAAAAATATCCTTAAGTTTGCAAGGCTAAGCCAAGGAAAATTACTTACATCATCAAATACCTTCACATCATATCCTAAGACTATTATTTTTTGTTTAAGATGCCCACTGCCTAGAAGAACTAATAGTTGTCAAAAATCCTAAATCGCTGGTCTGGCAAAGGTTTAGTCCCGCTCTTATCTGTCAAACGTGCTCTCGATAATTCTAGTCCCTTGCCTTCATAATGCCATAGAAATCATTACGTATATTCTCGGAAAATAAAAAATATGGATTTATTATGGCAGTAATAAGTATTGATTATAATTGCCACTAATCTTGGGGAACGTCCGGCGTAGACTCAGAATTTGGGAAGGGTAAAATCGGCAGGCGATCGCCGCGAAAAATTTCTTCACTCCGGAGTCCACACTCTTGAACGGATTGACTAACTCCTTTTAAAAGGGTGAGACCGACGAGTATCGAAGCGGAGCCTACACTAATGCCGACGGAGGTTAAAGGGATCATGGTCAATAAGAAATAGGAATAAAAAACAAATTGGCATTAAAAATTAGCCAGGTGGGTGTGGGAAGCCGCAATGGCTTGACTACAACACCAGTTACTCGGCAAGGCTGACGGCCAGCCCAACCGTAGAGCTTCTGGGCAAATCATCGTCACTGTCAACTGACAATCAATTAATTGAAACCCTTCCTTTTCACACTGTTTTAGGCTTTGTTTGAGGATCGAATCGTTTTTAAACTCAATGGTGCGATTGCATTGTACGCAAACAATGTGGTGATGATGGTGGGGATAGGGCTGATGCAACTCATAGTGCTTATGCCCTTCGGCCAGTTCTAGTTCCCGCAAAATTCCCATGCGGGACATTAATTTAACACTGCGATAGATGGTGGATAGGCTGATGCCTTCTTCTCGTTTTTCTAATAAATCGTGCAATTCTTCGGCGCTGAGATGATTGCCTCGGGGTAGATTTTGGAAGACATGGAGGATTTTTTCCCGTTGGGGAGTCAAACGCCAACCTTTGGCATTCAGTTCTGCTTTTAGAGAGTTGGCAGTGTAGGACATGATTCAGATCGCAGTCGCTGGAGTGACCCCCCTATAATAGTCTGTGGCAACTTTTGTTTGCAACAATCTTGGCTAATTGCGAAGGTGAACTACCCATTACTGACCTGCGGTACGGCGTGGACTTCCCAATTCATTGGCAACCGCCGCCAGAACCCCATAGCTTTTTTGGTTTTACATTGCCTCCAAGGGCAGGAGTCCTGGTTCCCAAGACCCAATCTTTTTCTTGCAACACGTCCCTTTAAGCTTGGTTTTCGCATGAGGGAGTTAGTGGTCAAGGGTGTCCTGAATTATAGCAAAAGTTAGGCTTGCCATCATCCATTCGGCCGTGAGCAAGAGCTAAGGACAGGGGGGCAAGGTATTCAGTTGCACAACGACCTGGTCGATCGCCCGAACGAGGGCATTACCAGAGCGGCTCCAATCATTGGCCAGAATACTAAACGCTAGGGGGCCATGGCTGGGGTTGTTAATATATCCCGATAGGGCCCGGACACCTTTTAGGGTTCCGGTTTTAGCGTAGACATTGCCTTCGGCGGGGGTGGCTTTCATGCGGCGACTGAGGGTGCCGTTTTGTCCGGCGACAGGTAACGAGGCGATAAAAACATCTTTGTTGGGAGCGTAGTACATCGCCTGGAGGGTATCGACCAAGGAGCGGGGAGTGGCAACATTAGAACGAGATAACCCCGAGCCATCGGCGACCCGAAACCCCTGGGGATTAACCCCCAGTTGACTAATGGCCGCTTTGACCGCACCGGGCCCGCCCACATGTTTCATCAGGGCTTCGGCGTAGGCGTTGTTACTGCGTTTATTGGTGACATTCACCCAGTCTTGCAGGGATTTGGAACGAATCGTTGAGGAGGGACTAAAACGCTGGAGAGCGGCGGCGGTGGTAAAAATTTTATTATTGGAGGCGGGAATAAAATATTTGTTCTCATTTAAGCCGTAGATAAAACGGCGATTGCCAACGGTCTCGACTAAAATACCCCAACTTTTCAGGGACTTAGTGCCAATAATGCGTTGAATAGCCGGTTGCAGAGTGGCGGAACAACTGCCTTGATCCCCAGGAGACCCGAAATTGTTAGGCCGTGGCGGCTCGTTATTGTAGGACGGGGGTTCCACTTCGATGGGAATAAATTCACGTCCTTGAAAATAATCTAAATTCGCCTTGGAATAGGTTTCATTCGCCTGGCTTGGGGTGACACCCACCAGAAATGAGGCGGTTCCAAGGGCTAGGGACGTTAACCATCGATGTTTTTTTACCATGATTTTTCCTGGTTAGTTCACAACCTCACACGATCCTTAGAATTTTAGCAGGCTGGGGAACTTTCGGGAATTTCCATGCGTCCCTGGATTACCACCACCGAAGTGCCAGCCACCGTCACCGACGTGATGCTCTGACTTGTTTTTTCAAGACTGAGCTTTAATAAACTAGGTCGCCCCATCTCGATGCCCTGGGCAATGCGCCAATGATATAATCCCGGTTTTTCCAGGCGATCGCCAAGGTACCCTCCCAAGGCCGCCACGGCTGAGCCGGTGGCTGGGTCTTCGGCAATACCCAAGCCAGGGGCAAACATTCGAGCCTGAAAATCCGCCGCGCCGCCGGGATCCGCTGTGAATAGGTATAAACAGGATGCCCAATAGTCTTCAATGTGTTCTTTCCATAACGAAAGATTGAGGGTCGCCTGGGCCAATAAACGGCGATCACCCAGGGGCACAAACAAAAACGGTAACCCAGAGGAATAGGCTTGGGGAAAATAATCCCCTTGAATAATCGCATCCGGCATCAGCCCCAGCAGAGACGCTAACCTCTCCGCCGATGGGGGCGCAGGGCCCAAAATTGGCAATTGGGCAACGCTTAATTCCGTCTCTTTTGGTTTGCCCTGCTCGCTATAAATCGTTACCGCCACGGGGCCGACCCCTTCTTCCAAAATGATTGGGGTGGTGGAGTTTTGCAGGGGGATTTTGCCGATGTGGGCCAACAAAAACGCCGTGCCCAGGGTGGGGTGTCCGGCAAAGTCTAGTTCCTGGCGAGGGGTAAAAATTCGGAGCCGATAGTCCCCCGACTCGGTTTGGGGCGGTAGGACAAAAACGGTTTCCGAATAGTTGATTTCCACCGCCACTGCCTGCATTTGCGCGGTGCTCAACCCCAGCGCCTCAGGAAACACCGCTAGGGGATTGCCGCCAAAGATTTGCTCGGTAAAGACATCTAGGGTGTAAAAAGAATATTGCATCGGAGTTAGGGCGAACTACAACTTAAAATTTTGGCGTTGGCATACTGTTTCTGTAATTGTTGCAGGCGATCGCCATCGGGACGACCAAAGGTAGATAATTCGGCGATCGCCTCTGGGGTTGGGGGTAGAGGCTGGGGCTCTTCTCCCAAGCTATTAACGAAGATAACCGGATCTAGGCGAATTTTTTTTTGTTGATGGTTTTGATACAGTTCCTGATAGGCTTGGGTCAGTTGTTGCCATTGTTCAGGCGGACAATAACTCCGGTCAATCAAAAGCGGAGACACCGGAATCGGAAAAAAGAGCGAGATTAGGACTCCCATCAGGAGAAATCCTAGACCTGACCCCCCCACAAAGCGCAAAAGTCGTTGATTCGTCAGGGTTAATGCCATCATTGCGTTTAAAAATGAGTCAACTTAATTTATATGATGCTACATTTGCGCCCGTCTCCCCCATCCCAGGAAATGCACCATGGTACTCGCCTTATTTGCTAGTGCTAGTCTTTGGTTAGCCCAGGTTCCCCCTCCAGACCCCCAGTTTGTCCTCCTCAAACGACGACTGGAAGCCTATCAATTTAAAGTGCTTCTCGCCCCTCCGCCCCAACGGGGAGCCTACGGTTTACTCAATGTCAAAAGCCGAACTATCTGGATTCATCCCGTTTCCTTCGATTTAGCCATTTCTGCCCCGGTATTGGTGCATGAAGCTGTCCATGCCGCCCAGACCTGCAAGGGCAACGGTAGTCTTAAACCCTTGGGACTAGACCTCGAACCCTTGGTCTATGCCCAGCCGTTTTGGATGCGCTATGGTGATATTCATCGCAAGGATCTAGAGCGAGAAGCCTTTACCGTGCAGACTCAAGCGAACCGATTTGAATTAGTTTTGTCGTTACTGGACAGCCATTGCTCAAAAAAATAGTGTTTGCGTCTGTGTCTCTGTTTTTTTCAACCATGTCACAATTTTTCTATGCACCCTTTCCCGCCATCAAAGTAAAAATATATCCCGCCAATGTTTGCATTCCTTAGTTTTTTCTGGGGAAATCCAGCCCCAATGCCCCCAGAAGCCGTGCCGGTGCTGTGGCAATCCGCCAAACTCTTTGACCTGCCGACTCACTCCGATCCCGTCGTCACGGAGATTATTGATGATTACCTCAAGGACTTAGAAGCCAAGGGCTATGACCCTCAATCCCAAGGGATTTGGTTACGGACGGAGTGGGCCTACTTGGCTCAAAATCAAGCTTCTGTTCCCATGTCCGTCGCTTCGTTAACCAAAATTGCCACGAGCTTAGCGGCGATCGCCCATTGGGGTCTAGATCATCGCTTTGAAACCCGATTTTATGGCACCGGGCCGGTAGAGAATGGCGTACTCAAAGGAGATTTGATCGTAGAAGGGGGCCATGACCCCCTCTTTGTTTGGGAAGAGGCGATCGCCGTCGGCAATGCCCTCAATCAAAAAGGGATTCGAGAAGTGAGCGGCAATTTAATCATTGTCGGCAATTTTTCTATGAATTTTGAGGCGGATGCGGCGATCGCCGGACGCTTGCTCCAACAAGGGCTAAATGCCAAACAATGGTCAGGTCTTATTCAAAAACAATATAAAAATCTCCCCCCCGGCACCCCCAAACCAGAGGTCGTCATTGCAGGCATCGTTAAAGAAGAAACCCTGGTTCCCCCCCAAGCCCAACCCCTATTGCGTCGTCAGTCCCTGAGCTTGGCGCAACTGGTGAAACAAATGAATATCTATAGTAATAATGAAATAGCCGAAACCCTAGCCCAATCCATGGGAGGAGCCGCCGTGGTCGCTCAAAATGCCTCGCGCTTAGCTGCTATTCCCGCCGCCGAAATTCAGCTCAAAAATGGCTCGGGCTTGGCGATCGAAAACCGCCTTTCCCCCCAAGCCGTCACCCAACTCTTGATGGCCCTGGATCAGCAAATCAAGCCCCAGAACTTGACCCTATTCGACCTATTCCCTGTCATGGGCCGCGACCGCAAAGGAACCATCGAATGGCGTAGTTTACCCCCAGGAGTCGCGGTGAAAACCGGAACTTTAAATCAAGTCAGTGCCTTGGCTGGGATGATTCCGACCCAGGAGCGCGGGCCAGTGTGGTTCACCATCATCAATGGCGGCACTAATTTTGATCGCCTACGGGTTGAACAGGATAAGGTATTGCAACGCCTGGCCCAGCATTGGCAGGTTTCATCCACTCATCTCGCCCCGGGGCCAACGGATACCGTGATTTTGGGGGAGACGAGTCGTACTCAATTTCGGTGAGCTCTCCTTCGGCCTTGACTTTTGCCACCGAAACATAGTCTGATCAAGGTGAAATACCGCTGGCAAATCATTTCTCCTCCCTGGTTGAACTACACTTAAATCCCTATGACAGACCAAAATTTAATCCCGGTAGTTGTGAATGGCGCGGCAGGCAAAATGGGGCGTGAAGTGATCAAAGCCGTTTCCCAAGCCGACGACATGGTTCTCGTGGGTGCCGTCGATGCCAATCCTCACTTGCGGGGTCAAGACATCGGTGAAGTGATCGGGGTCGGCCCCTTGGAAGTTCCTGTTTTGGATGACCTCCAGAGTGTCCTAGTCATGGCTACCCAGGAAAAAGTTCAAGGTGTCATGGTGGATTTTACCCATCCAGATGCTGTCTATGAAAATGTCCGGTCGGCGATCGCCTATGGAATCAGGCCCGTCGTTGGTACCACCGGATTAAGTGCCTCCCAAATTAATGATTTAGCGGAGTTCGCCGATAAAGCCAGTACTGGTTGTTTGATTGCCCCGAATTTTGCCCTAGGGGTTTTATTGATGCAACAAGCCGCCGTCCTGGCATCCAAGTATTTTGACCATGTCGAGATCATCGAACTGCACCACAACCAAAAAGCCGATGCTCCCAGTGGCACTGCCATCAAAACCGCAGAAATGTTAGCCGAACTGGGCAAGGATTATAATCCGGTTTCTGTTGTCGAAAAAGAAATTTTGACGGGGGCTCGAGGCGGGCTCGGGCCACAAAACATTCCCATTCATAGTATTCGCTTACCTGGGCTACTGGCCCACCAGGAAATCATTTTTGGCGCTCCGGGTCAAATTTATACTCTGCGCCATGACACTACTGATCGAGCCTGTTATATGCCAGGAGTCCTGCTGGGAATTCGCAAGGTAACAGAACTCAAAACCCTGGTCTATGGATTAGAAAAATTACTCTAAAAAGCTTAGTACAAAATTCGTCCATTTCAGGTCTGGTAACCCGAGGTCTTGGCCAATTCGCTAGAATCGGAACATTCAAGGGGTTGCCTTGGGTGCTCCACTCACACTGAATCTTACGGATGATCTTGGGCTATGACCTATAAGACCGGAAAAAATATCGCCGTCGCTTACCTACTGTGGGCCTGCGGTTGTTTTGGCTTTTGTGGAATTCATCGCTTCTATTTAGGAAAACCTGTCACCGGCGTTCTTTGGTTTTTTAGCGGAGGACTGTGTTTTGTGGGTCAATTCATCGATCTATTTTTGATTCCTGATATGGTTGAGTCCAATAATCGAGAAGTACAGATTTTTTTGCCGAAGGATAATGGTTTTGGCCCTCTCCATTTGAGTCAGCAGGTGCTAGAAAAAATAGACCGCCTGGAGAAAAAAGTGCAGGATACCTTCCGTCCTCCTCAAAAAAAAGAAACCAGTCCATTCATTAAGTTAATTGAAGCCGCTTCTCAGCAACAGCGAATCCTCTCCTTGGCCCAGGCTATGATGATTACTGGTCTAGAAGCGCCGGAGGTCGAAAAACTGTTACAGGACGGTATGAAAAGTGGCATTGTCCACATTGGCAATGACCCAGAAACAGGGGCTGTCCGCTATTATTTTGACATCTAGAGCAGATTCAAGGATCAATTCAACTCTGATGCCAATGCTCCCCCCCGGCAATTCATCCTTGGGAATTGTCCATTAATATTTAAGGTAAGATACACAAAAAATCTAGACTTTATGTCTAGACTCTAGTAAATTTTCGCGACATGGATGGGAATGCTAAGGGCAACCCCAAAAAGTAGTGTCCGGTGCCACAGTTCATGAGAGTACGCCATCATGCTTAATCCTTTTCAACTAGAGACCTCCGCCGATGGTTTATCTCCCTTTCCGTTAGAGGATGAGTCGATGGACTTAGACATGATGTCAGCAGAGGAGGAAGAGCTCCTGACCGTGCAATTGCCGGACTTGACCTACTCAGAAGTCGCCAGCCGCCAAAAAGCCAGTACAGATTTAGTCCGTCTTTATTTGCAAGATATTGGGCGCATTCCTCTGCTAAAGCGAGAAGAAGAGGTTTTTTTGGCTCAGCATCTTCAGCGTTACCTAGATTTACTGAAGGTCCGTGAAGAGGCGGCCAAGGATGGCAATTCCTCCATCTGTCGTTTTATTCAAGCGATTGATCACCATGATCGCCTCTTGTCGCAATTAGGGCACCGACCTTCCTTTGAACGCTGGGCTAAGGAAGCCGGCTTGGGGGTGAGTGAGCTTAAAACCATCCTGACCCAGGGCAAGCAAGATTGGGCAAAGTTGGCCGCCTTGGAGGTGACAGAGCTGGAGTTACACCAAAAACAGGGCATTCGTGCCAAGGCGCAAATGATCAAAGCCAATTTACGGCTAGTGGTCTCCGTGGCCAAAAAATATCAAAACCGTGGTTTGGAGTTACTTGACCTCATCCAAGAAGGAACCCTGGGGTTAGAGCGGGCGGTGGAAAAATTTGACCCCACCAAGGGCTATCGTTTTAGTACCTACTCCTACTGGTGGATTCGCCAGGGCATTACTCGGGCGATCGCCACCCAGGGACGAATGATCCGCTTACCCGTCCATGTCACCGAAAAACTCAATCGCATCAAACGCGCCCAACGTAAAATTTCCCAGGATAAGGGGCGTGTCGCCACCCTCGAAGAAATTGCAACGGTGCTAGAAATGACCCCCTGTCAGGTGCGGGAAGTCCTGACCCGAGTTCCCCGCTCGGTCTCCCTCGAACTCAAGGTGGGGCAGGACAAAGATACAGAATTATTGGATTTAATCGAAACCGACGGCCCGACGCCCGAGGATAGCCTGATCCACGAATCCTTGCGCCGGGACCTCCAGCAGATCCTGACAGACCTCACCAGTCGGGAGCAGGAAGTCATTGGTCTGCGCTATGGCTTTCAAGACGGAACCGCCTATTCTTTATCGGATATTGGACGTATTTTGAATCTTTCGCGGGAACGAGTGCGGCAAATCGAAGCCAAAGCCCTACAAAAACTCCGCCATCCCCGTCGTCGAGACCGGATTCGGGATTATTTTGAAACGTTGGAATAGTTCTAGCCTTTAATTAATTCCACGGCATCGCGTCCATCAATGGATTGGAGATAGACTTTAACCTGCTCTTCCGAGGCGGTGGGTAAGGTTTTACCAATAAAATCGGGGTGAATGGGCAGTTCTCGATGTCCCCGGTCTACGAGGGTCAGGAGACGAATTACCTGCGGACGACCGTACTCGGTGACGGCATTGAGGGCGGCGCGGATGGTGCGTCCTTTGTAAATGACATCGTCCACTAAAACCACTCGTTTGCCATTGATGTTGAAGGGAATTTTGGTTTTGGCTGGGGTTCGGGTTTTGATCCGGTCCAGGTCATCTCGATAAAAGGTGACATCGATCGCCCCCACCGGAACTTGAATTTGCTCTAGAGTATGAATTTGCTGGGCCAAAAGTTCTGCTAAGGGAACGCCCCGGGTGTAAATACCGAGCAAGACCAATTCCGAGAGGTCGCTATTTTTTTCGATCAGTTGCGAGGCGAGGCGCGTAATCGTGCGTCGGATTTCTTCGGCGGAGAGGATCTCGATCACTGGCATCGTCATGGCTAATCAGAAAGAATGATTTGTTTAGTCTAGGGCCTAATTTCGGCGATCGCCAGGAAAAATTAGCGGCTACGGGCGATTTCAGCCACTGTGGTGATTTGTTCGGCGCTAAAGCCCGCTTGTTTTAAATGGGTCAGATAATCCGGCGATCGATAGCGAGCATCTAATTGCAGGGCCTTACCATAGGTTTTTTTCGCCTGGCTCTGGTCTCCTTGGGCCCAATAGACCAGAGCCAGGGCAACCCAGGGATGGGGATTTTCCGGCTCCAAGGCCGTGGCCCGTTTGCCATGTCGGATCGCATCTTCGTACTGCCGTTGGCGATGGTGGGCGAGGACTAGATTGTAATGGGCAATTTCGTTGTCGGGTTGGAGGGTGATCGCCCGTTGATGGGTACTTACCGCCGAGGCCAAATTCCCCTGTACCAAATAGACAATGCCCAGGGCATTCAGCGCTGGAACATGATTTGGGTCTTGGCTTAGGGCTAAGGTTAGCACTCGCGTTGCTTCGGCCCCTTGACCCGCCAGGTGAGCTGTCCAGCCCCACAGGACTAATCCCGCTAGGTTCTGGGGGTCGAGATTTCCGGCTTGGGCCAACGCGGTTAGGGCGTCGTCGTAGCGCTGGGCTTGGCGCGCTTGTAATCCCTGTTGACGGAGTTTAGTTGCTAATTGGCGATCGCCAGCAGAGGGCGTTGCTAGGGGGGATGGAGACAGTGAAATGGGCATCGGTTCTGGCGCCTTGGTGCAACTCACCAGTAGAAATAAAATGACTCCGGTTAGGATATTGGGTCGATTGCTCATGGTCCTTTTTTAGAGTCTTATTTCTATCCTTTAGACCGCCGAAAAATCAATAAGGTTACATTAGCAATTTCTTCACGGGAAACAAACTCCCAACCGTCTGCCCCCATGCGATTAAAAAAGTCCGCCAGTTCCTGAATTCCACCGCCCTTGGGAGGGTCCTGGGGACGAGGTTGCGGTTGAGGCTTGTCTTGGGCATAATATTCAGGAAACTGCTGTTCTAGAAACTTTTTGGAATATAAAGAATCTAGAGATTGTGTCGGCGGCTCCGGTGGCTTACCGGCCGGGCCTTGGTTTTGATTAGACTGTTGATTAATATTAAGGTGAACTAACTTATATTCCCACTGTTGACGTGCCATAAATTAATACAAACTACGATTCAAGACGTGTGTAATCCATTGTGAAGGATCTGACGCTCAATGGGACACCATTAAGGGCGTTTCCTCCTAGGAATGGTTTACCGGTAGATCAACGGCAAGTTTAACTTCATGGGTCAGGGGTTGATTGAGAGCAAATTCTCGCACACTGTCTAGAGTCGTTTGGGCAATACTGCTCAGGGCATTGCGGGTAAAAAAGGCTTGGTGAGCGGTGATTACCACGTTGGGGAAGGACTGGAGTAGTTGAAAAGTATCGTCTAAAATAATGCCCTCCGACCAGTCTTCAAAAAAGATTTCCCCCTCTTGTTCATAGACATCAAGGCCCAAATAGCCGATGCGCCCTGTCTTGATGCCGGCGATCGCCGCTTCGGTATCAATCAAGTGTCCTCGGCTGGTATTGATCAGCATTACCCCGGGTTTCATTTGTTCAATGGCTGTTGAATTAATCAGGTAATGCGTTTCGGGGGTGAGGGGACAATGGAGCGAAATAATATCTGACTGGGCGTAGAGGTCGGCGAGGGAAACATAGCGGGCATCTTCCAGGCTTTCAAAGTCAGAATTGGGGTAAGCATCATAGCCCAGGAGTCGACAGCCAAAGCCTTGCATAATTCGGGCAAAAATCATTCCGATTTTGCCAGTACCAATAATGCCAACAGTACTACCACGGAGGTCAAATCCGAGTAAGCCATCTAGGGTAAAATTGTCCTCTCTCACGCGGTTGTAGGCACGGTAGAGTTTGCGATTGAGCATCAAAATTAAGCCCACCGCATGTTCTGCCACCGAATAGGGGGAATAGTTCGGCACCCGGACAATCTTGAGACCCAATTCGGCGGCCGCGGGTAGGTCAACTTGGTTGAACCCAGCACAGCGCAGGGCCAGGAGTTGAGTCCCTCCTGACGCCAAAATTTCCATGGTTTCGCCGCTGAGGTGGTCATTGACAAAGCTACAGAGGACCGGAAATCCGTTGGCCAGCTTTGCTGTGAGGGGCGTTAGACGTGCTTCAAAATAAACCAGGTCTTGGGGAACGTCCAAGCTCTGATTGGCCTGGTCAAAAAATCGGCGATCGTAGGGCTTCGTACTAAAAAAAGCAATCTGCATGGGGATCATGGGAATTTACCGGAATAACCATTGGATTTTATCTATAAACTCTGATGCTCCCCTCTCCTTGGTGGGGAGGCGAAAAACCCCTAAATCCCCCTAAAAAGGGGGACTTTGAGAGTATTGGAAGCTAGAAGAGGCAATTAAAGCGGCCAGCGCCAGTTCACAATTTCTGGCTGATCGATGCCATGCTCGTAGGCGTAGTTGGTGCAGTCAATTTGCATGTCTTTGAACATTTCTTTGACATGGGCTCCAGCAACTTTGAGTTGAGGCAGGCGATCAATGACATCAATGGCCAGGCTAAAGCGGTCAATTTGGTTTTGAATCGCCAAATCCATGGGGGTGTTGATGTTGCCTTTTTCCTTGTAACCCCGCACATGGAGGTTTTTATGATTGGTGCGACGGTAGGTGAGACGGTGAATTAACCAGGGGTAGGCGTGGAAGTTAAAGATAATGGGCTTATCGATGGTAAAAAGGGAATCAAAGTCTCGGTCGCTCAGTCCGTGGGGATGCTCCGATTCCGGTTGCAATTTCATCAAATCAATGACACTGATAAACCGGATTTTGAGCTCAGGAAAATGTTGCCGGAGTAGGGCCGTGGCGGCAAGGGCTTCCTTGGTGGGGATATCTCCCGAGGCGGCCATGACCACATCGGGTTCTGTGCCTTCATCATTACTCGCCCACTCCCAAATATCAATTCCCTTGGTACAGTTGCGAATGGCCGAGGCCATGTCTTGATATTGCAAGTGCATTTGCTTATCGCAGACGATGATATTAATGTAATTTTTGCTCTGCAAGCAGTGATCCGCCACAGAAAGCAGGGAATTGACATCAGGTGGCAAATAAATCCGCACTACACTAGGGCTTTTGTTCAGAATTACATCCAAAAAGCCGGGGTCTTGGTGGGTAAAGCCGTTGTGGTCTTGGCGCCAAACGGTGGAGGTCATCAAAAGATTGAGGGAAGAAACATCCGCCCGCCAATTGAGATGACGACAAATATCTAGCCATTTGGCGTGTTGGTTGACCATGGAGGTGATCACGTGGGCAAAGGATTCGTAGGTAGCAAAGAAGCCATGGCGACCTGTGAGCAGATAGGCTTCGAGCCAACCTTCAAGGGTATGCTCACTCAGCATTTCCATCACCCGACCATCCACACTCAATTCGCCGCCGTCTTGGTCTTCTTCAAAATAGTCGGCGATCCAGAATTTTTTGCTGACTTCATAGACCCCATGCAGCTTATTGGAGCTATTTTCGTCGGGGCCAAAGACGCGGAAGTTGGTCATGTTGTCGCGCATGACATCCCGCAAAAAGGCTCCTAGGGGAGTGGTGTTGGGGGCTTCGATCGCCCCCGGTTTGGGTACATCAATGGCATATTTACGGAAATCGGGCATTTTTAAACCGCGACGAAGCAAACCGCCGTTGGCGTAGGGGGTAGACCCTAGGCGTTTATCTCCCGTGGGGGCGATCGCTTTAATTTCAGGTTTCAAGGTTCCATTTTCATCAAATAACTCTTCCGGCTTATAGCTCCGCATCCAGGCTTCGAGTTGTTGCAGGTGAGCCGGATTATCGTGCATTCCGCCCATGGGAACTTGGTGCGACCGCCAGAATCCTTCCACCTTATGACCATCGACGTAATCGGGGCCCGTCCAGCCCTTGGGAGTCCGCATCACGATCATTGGCCAACGGGGACGGGTGGCAATGCCGCTACTGCGAGCTTCTAATTGGATTTTATGGATTTCGGTGACGCAATGATCCAGGGTCGCCGCCATGGCTTGGTGCATGGACTCGGGGTCAGAGCCTTCAACAAAATAGGGCGTATAGCCATAGCCTTCAAAGAGAGACTTCAACTCTTCGTGGCTAATGCGAGAGAGCATAGAGGGATTGTTGATCTTGTAACCATTGAGGTGCAAGACCGGCAGAACCGCACCATCTCGGATCGGGTTGATAAATTTATTGGAATGCCAAGAGGTGGCCAGGGGGCCGGTTTCCGCTTCGCCATCACCGGCCAGACCCACCACGATTAAATTAGGATTGTCGAAGGCCGCACCGTAGGCATGGGACAGACAATAGCCCAATTCTCCGCCTTCATGGATAGACCCAGGGGTTTCTGGAGTACAGTGGCTACCAATGCCACCGGGAAAGGAAAATTGTTTGAAGAAGCGCTTCATTCCCTCTTCATCTTCACTACATTCAGCAAAAAAGCGGGAATAACTGCCTTCTAGGTAACAAGGGCCAATAAAACCCGGTGCGCCATGGCCAGGCCCCACCATGTAGAGCATATCCTGGTCAAAATTTTTGATGATCCGGTTGAGGTGGGTATAGAGAAAGCTAATACCAGGGCTAGACCCCCAATGACCCAGCAGACGGTGTTTGATTTGAGCGGGGATGAGGGGTTCTTTTAGCAGGGGATTTTCGCGGAGATAAATCATCCCGGCGGCTAAATAGTTGGAGGCTCGCCAAAAAGCATGGAGATTCTTAAGTTCATCGGCGCTCAGTGGTGCTCCAGTAATGGTAGATCTGGCATGACCAAAGGGACTCAAGGATTGAGTAGGCGAAAGAGGAGAGGCAACCATAAAAAGTAACTCCGACTTTTCAATTTTCCCCTCTAGGATACAGTCAGCACTTAATTTTCGTGAAGAAATAAAGGATTTTCATAGAAAAGCCTCAACATAATAACTTTTAATTAATTTACCCTTAACCTAAACTTAACAATTGACGCTAACTACAAAACTATTTGAAATGTTTTTGTTGGCTCAAACCGGCTTGCCCCTGGCTCCTTCTCCCGTTCTCTGGCCATTTCTCCCGTTAGGCTAAAGGCTCGGATATCAGTGATTTTAACCGGAACAATTTTGCCTCGTAATTGACTAATATCCCCCGGAAAGAAGGTTAAACGATTGCTCTGGGTACGTCCCATCACCTGACGGGGATCTTTAGTATTTTGCTCTTCCACTAAAATATCTTCCACCCGTCCGAGATAGCGTTGGGAGCGTAGGGCCGCCGTTTGGGACACTAGATGATTTAATCGCTGTAGGCGATCGCCTTTAACCTCTTCTGAGAGTTGATTTTCCCAGAGGGCCGCTGGGGTTGCAGGTCTGGGAGAATAGGCCGCCGTATTGATCAAGTCAAAGCCAACTTCTTGTACAAGTTTAAGTGTATTTTCAAATTGAGCTTCAGTTTCCCCTGGAAAGCCCACAATCACATCGGCGGTAATGGAGGCATCGGGCATATAATGGCGAATTTTGTCGATAATCTGGCGATAACGCTCGATGGTGTAGCCCCGTTTCATGGCCTTGAGAATGTCATTGTCCCCCGACTGAAAGGGAATATGGAAATGTTCACAGACCTTGGGTAATTCCTGACAGGCTTTAATTAGCCGCTCCGTAAAATAGCGGGGATGGCTAGTGGCAAAGCGTAGACGCTCAATCCCGTCAATATCGTGGACAAAATATAATAAATCCGTCAGGGTATGCAAATGCCGTCCCGATGGCGTTACTCCGGGCAGGTCTCGACCGTAGGCATCAATATTTTGTCCGAGGAGCGTAATTTCCTTGAACCCTTGCTGGGCGAGCTGTTCCATTTCTAAACGAATCGCTTCTGGAGTTCTTGATTGTTCTACGCCCCGCACATTGGGTACGACACAATAACTACAGCGCTCATTACAACCGTAGATAATATTCACCCACGCCGTGACCGCGCTCTCGCGTCGGGGCTTGGTGATGTCCTCCATGACATGAATCGCTTCGGTGGCCACCACTTGATTCCCGGCAAAAACCTGCTCTAATAAATCCCCCAGCCGATTGGCGTGTTGCGGACCCATGACTAGATCCAGTTCGGGGACACGCCGTAGGAGTTGTTCGCCTTCTTGCTGGGCAACACAGCCCGCCACAATTAGGGTTAAATCGGGTTTTGTCTGTTTGCGTTTTGCCTGACGACCCAGATAGGAATACACCTTTTGCTCAGCGTTATCTCGAATGGTGCAGGTATTATAAAGAATCACATCAGCTTCGTAGGGGTTTTCTTCCCATTCCATGCCCAAGGTGTCGAGGATTCCTGCCATGCGCTCGGAATCAGCTTTATTCATCTGACAACCAAAGGTGATGATGTGATAGCGACGGCAGGGGGTGGTCATGGTTGGTAGCACGAGCAATAACATTATTGGGCTTACCATTCTAAACCACCGACATTGATCCTAGGGGATAGAGACGGGGGCTTCACGGTCAATTCTCAACGATCACTCCTTCGGCTTCACGGGAAATGGGGCGTATCTTATCCTCACTGTCTTTGAAGGTGATGAGCCGCTCATACAAAGTCCGATCGCCGTCTTTGCCAATGGCCCGCGAGAAAAAAATAACAGCACCGTAGGCATTTTCTGGCGATCGCCGTTTAAATTCTTTGCCTTGCCATTCCACAACCGTTGGGCCAAATTTATCCTTGCCCATTACCACTGCGCCAATGTCTGACCAATCAAATTCCTGCCAATTTTTGAGGGAACGGCGATAGTTGGGTGCTTCTTGGGGTGACAAACGCTCCAAAGCATTGGCAATTCGTTCGAGAACCTGAATCAAACGGTCATTGGAATCAAGCATTATTTGAGCCTAGACGAGGGGGACGTTGCAAATTTCGCTTCCATTCTAGAATAGAGTTCTAGGTCAAGGTTTCCAAATCCTATGAGTGAATGCACCATCCGCCCTGCCAAAATTAGTACTGTTCTGCCCGATTCCCTGGCCGCCGAACTCGGCTTTGAACCCGGAGATGCCATTATTGCCATTAATGGCGATCGCCCTCGGGACCTGATTGACTATCAATTTCTCTGTACAGAGGAGTATTTAGAGCTAGAAGTGATGGACGCCCAGGGCAAAACCCATCATCTGGAGCTGGAAAAAGACTACGACGAAGATTTGGGGCTTGGATTTGACACCGCTTTATTTGATGGCCTGATCCAGTGCAACAATCACTGTCCCTTCTGTTTCATCGACCAACAACCGCCGGGTAAGCGCGAAAGCCTCTATTTCAAAGACGATGACTATCGCCTCAGTTTTCTCTATGGTAGTTATTTGACCCTGACCAATCTCAGTGCCAAGGAGTGGCAACGCATCGAACGAATGCGGCTCTCGCCGCTTTATGTATCCGTCCATGCCACTGAATCCGAACTCAGAATCCGTTTACTCAAAAATCCCCGGGCCGGGCAGATCCTCGATCATCTCCGCTGGTTCCAAGCACGACGTCTACAAATCCATGCCCAAGTAGTCGTGTGCCCAGGCATCAATGATGGCGAGCATTTAACCCAAACTCTTCTAGACCTGGCTCAGTTCCATCAAGACGAGATTCCCGCCGTGATTTCCGTGGCAGTGGTGCCGGTGGGGTTGACGCGCTTTCGTCCCGCCGGGGATGAGCTGAATCCCGTGAGTCGCGCCAAGGCCCAAGAAGTGATTGCCCAAGTACAGGGATTGCAACGCCAATTTCAGTCCGAGTTCGGAGGGCACTTTGCTTGGCTGGCCGATGAATGGTTCTTGATTGCCGGGGTTGACCTGCCGCCAGCATCCCACTACGAAGATTATCCGCAAATTGGCAATGGCGTCGGCTCGATTCGTCAATTTCTGAAACAATTTACCGAGCTAGCCCAGGAAAAATTACCCAACGCCCTGGCCGAGCCTCGTCATTACACCTGGGTGGTGGGCAATGCCGTAGAACACGCTTTTCAGCCCCTGTTGGCTCAACTCAATGCCGTAGAAGGATTGCAAGTCAGTCTAGCAGCCCTCAATAGCGACTATTGGGGTCAAGAGATTACAGTGACGGGATTATTAACGGGTCAAGACCTGATGCAAAAATTGTCCGGGCGAAATCTGGGAGACGGGATTTTATTACCGGCTTTGATGTTGAAAAATGGCGAGACTTGTTTTTTGGATGATTTAACGATAGATGAAGTGGCAAAGGCCCTAGGGATAAATATTTATCCAGTCCCAGGGATTGAAGAATTACTAAATTTTTGTTCCTAACGCCCAGGAGTTTAGGGATAGAAACAAGTGCAAAAACATTAATATTTGTTTTGATCAGTTTTTTGTTTGGGTCTATTTGTCATTGGTTCACTGGAAATTTTGCTTAGGAGAACGTGTCCATTACTTGCTTTAAAATAACTTTTACAGTTTAATGTAGGGCAACTAAATATTTTGTCGTTTCTAGGAGTTGGGCTTTGATGGTCTTATTGATCTCAGTCCCTCCCAATGTTGGCCATCCCCGTAAAAAATATGGTGGAAGGTCTAATGATAGGAATAGTGTAACCAAAATTAGTTAGTTCACCCGATGCGAAGCCAGCTAATTTGGTTAGACTGGGGTGAGAAGTTGGAGAAAATACCGATGACTATAGCCCTAGAACGCGAGATGATCTATCCCGATAGTGATGGTCACCCGATGGCAGATAATACGAAACAATTTCGCTGGATTGTCTTAATCAAAGAAAATCTAGAATATCTTTTTGTTGACAATGAGACGGTGTTTGTAGCAGGAGACTTGCTCTGGTATCCCGTTAAAGGTCGTCCTGATATTCGGATTGCCCCGGATGTGTTGGTGGCATTTGACCGTCCCAAAGGCGATCGAGGGTCTTACCGTCAGTGGCAGGAAGGAAATATTGCTCCCCAAGTGGTGTTTGAGGTTTTATCGCCGGGCAATACAACAAAGGAGATGAGTCGCAAGCTGTTATTCTATAATCACTATGGCGTCGAAGAATACTATATCTATGACCCCGATAGCAATGAGTTGACGGGGCTAGAAAGACTCGATGGCGGTCTAACTCCGATTGAAGAAATGGATAGCTGGGTCAGTCCTCGCCTAGGGATTCGGTTTGAGCTAACGCCATCAACTCTGAATTTATATGATGCTGAAGATAATTTATTTTTAACCCCAGTAGAACTACGACAAAGAGCTGAGCGCGAAGCCCAACGAGCAAATCAAGAGTACGAACGGGCAGAACAGGAAAAATCTCGAGCAGAACAGGAAAAATCTCGGGCAGAGCGCCTGGCGGCCAAACTTAAAGCATTGGGGATAGACCCCGATGAAACATCTAAGTGATGGAATGGGGTCGCTTTTTAGGAGGTTGAAATGTCAGTGGATCAATCATTATACGAGCAGGATTTTTATACTTGGGCTAGTGAACAGGCTCGAGTCTTAGCCTGTCATCAGGTTGAGCTTTTGGACTGGGAACATTTGGCAGAGGAATTAGCCGACTTGGGTAATCGTCATTATGATCAACTCAGTTCTCGTTTGGCAGTTTTAATTGGTCATCTTTTGAAGTGGAAATATCAACCTGAACGCCAAGGGAGTTCCTGGCGGGCCACTATTCGAGAACAACGCCGTAAGATTGACCGTTTTCTACAGAAAAATCCTGGTTTACAGGGTCGTTGGGATGAAGCCTGGGAGGAAGCTTGGTTGGATGGCCGTGATTTAGCTATCCGAGAGACGGGGCTAGAAGAGTCTGTTTTCCCGGAAGTTCCTTGTTTTAATGCTGAGCAAGTTAGAAATGAAAATTATTGGCCATAGTCACAATGTTTAAATATAATCTTCTGTTTTTGTTAGAGCTTTTTTTCTAGCTAATGAAAACTGACAAATGGTTTTATGAGTTGTTTTTGTCCCAACCGGGTATGATGGCGGAGTTGCTGCCGGGGATTGACCCGAGCTGGGAGTTTGTTTACAGTGCCCCGGTGGTCAAAGAAAAGGAGTTCCGCTTGGATGGGGTATTTCAGCCTGTATCGGACGATGCCAGGGTGCCCATTATATTTGCCGAGGCCCAAATGCAGCCGGATGAACGGTTCTATGGGCGTTATTTTTCTCAACTTTTTATCCATCTTCATCAATATGGTGTCAATCGTGATTGGCGGGGCCTGCTGATTTTGCAGAGTCGAGGGCAAAATCTTGGTGGACTTCTACCTTACAAATTGTTGTTGGACAATTATGTAACTCGGTTGTATTTGACCGATTTGAGGCAGGAGGAAGGCTTAAGTCCAAATTTAGCCCTGTTGCAATTGTTGACGACGGATCAAAACCAGACGGCGGCAATCAGTAAAGCGTTATTGAAGGAGGCGGAAACGGAGGCGGAGTTTGAACGGCGATTAAGTTTGATCGAGACTATACTGGCAAATAAATTCCCAAATTTAACTAAGGAGATGATTATGCAGATTTTAGATCTGAAACAAATGGATATTACACAGTCCCTTTTCTATCAAGAAATCATTCAAGAAGGTCGTCAGAAGGGTCGCCAGGAGGGTCGTCAAGAGGGTCGCCAGGAAGGTCGCCAGGAAGGTGAGGCAAGTTTAGTAATTCGTCTATTGAAGCGGCGGCTAGGGCAGTTGTCAGACAGTCAAGTGGAACAAATCAGGCAATTGTCTGTACCTCAGTTGGAAGGCTTGGGGGAGGCGTTGTTAGATTTCACCACTATGGCTGATTTGGAGCAGTTTCTTACTCAGTTGGGATAATGTTTTCCGACAATGGGTTGTTAATTGAGTTTTCTTTGGTTCATTTTGCTCGCTCCAAGGATGTATCCTTTGAGATCAAGCAGGGGGACAGAGTCGGTATTATTGGCTGCAATGGGGCAAGAAAATCAACGTTATTAACGATTCATCATACAAACAGAAACCTCGCATGAATACAATTGATATTCTCTACGATCAAGATTATTTTCTTTGGCTTCAAGAAACTTATAGAATGCTTGAGAGCAATAAAATTGAGCAACTAGATCTAGAACATTTAAAAGAGGAGATTCTGGATTTGGGTAATGAACAAAAACGAAAAGTTGATAGTTACCTGCGTCAGTTGCTCATTCATTTATTATTGTACCAATATTGGGATGCTGAGAAAGCTCGTTGTGCAAAAGGTTGGCAAAATGAAATTGATAATTTTCGGTTTGAGCTTGAATTATTGTTAAAATCTAGAACTTTATATAATTATTTCTTGCAAGAAATTGAAGAAATTTATATTAAAGCTAGGCGACAGGCTATTAAAAAGAGTGAATTACCAGCTAATTTTTTCCCTGAAAATTGTCCCTTCTCTGCTGATAATTTACTTGATGCGGAGTTTCTTCCGAATTGAAACAAGTTCGATCATCTGAAAAATTGTTGTATTTGTTTGCAGCTCAGCTATGCATATTATCAAAACCAGCTAATTTAACATGTCAGATACGGTGATTAGGGTCGAAAATTTAGGCAAGAAGTACGTCATTGGCCACCAAAAGCAGGAGCGCTATACGGCACTGCGGGATGTGTTGGCGGAAAAGGCTCGGGCGATGGGTCAGATTTTTAGTCGTAACGGTCAGCAGGAAGATCCCACCCATGAGGAGTTTTGGGCGCTGAAGGATGTGTCCTTTGAGATTAAGTAGGGCGATCGGGTTGGCATTATCGGGCGCAATGGGGCGGGGAAATCGACGTTGTTGGAGATTCTCAGCCGGATTACGGAGCCGACGGAGGGGCGCATTTCGATTAAGGGAAGGGAGACTGTTTTTCTGTGAAAACAGATAAGTGGTTTTACGAGTTATTTTTGTCGCAACCCGGGATGTTGGCGGAGTTGATCCCTGGAGTGGATGCCAGTTGGCAGTTTAGTTATAGTGCACCAGTGATTAAGGAGACGGAATTTCAGTTTGATGGGGTGTTTACGCCGGTAACGGATGACCCCAGGGTGCCGATGGTGTTTGCGGAAGCCCAGATGCAAACGGATGAGAATTTCTATCGGCGCTTTTTTGCTGAGATTTTTCTTTATCTGGAACAGTATAAAGTACGTCGTCCGTGGCGAGGTTTGTTGATTTTGCCGAGTCGGGGTTTCAGTTTTGGCCCTGAGTTACCCTATCAAGATTTGTTGGAGCAGCGGGTGACGCGGCTTTATCTGAGGGATTTGAGGGAACGGCAGAAGCTGAGTCCCAATTTGACGTTGTTACAGTTGTTGGCGACGAACCAGGAACAGAGTACGGAGCTTGGTAAGGAACTCTTGCAAACGGCAGAAACGGAGGCAGAGTTTGAGCGGCGATTGAGTTTGATTGAGACTATACTGGCTAATAAATTCCCCGATTTGACTACGGAGATGATTATGCAGTTACTAGATTTAAAACAGACAGATATTACTCGATCTCTTTTTTATCAGGAGATTAAGCAGGAGGGTCGCCAAGAAGGTCGCCAAGAAGGTCGCCAGGAGGAGGCGGTGGCGTTGGTGATTCGTCAGTTAACGCGGCGGCTGGGGGCGTTGTCGGACAATCAGGTGGCGCAAATCCGGCATTTGTCGGTACCACAGCTAGAGAGCTTGGGGGAGGCGTTGTTGGATTTTACGACCATGGCGGATCTAGAGGGGTTTTTGGGGGAGTTGGGATAGTTGGGTCTGGCGGGGGTTGCCAGTTGAGTTTTGTCTGGTAGACTCTTGAATACTTAGTTAGGGCACTTTTAGGAATTTATGTCTGATACGGTCATCCGGGTCGAAAGTTTGGGTAAGAAGTACGTTATTGGACACCAAAAGCAGGAACGCTATACGGCTCTGCGGGATGTGTTGGCGGAAAAGGCTCGGGCGATGGGCCAGATTTTTAGTCGTAACGGTCAGCAGGAAGATCCCACCCATGAGGAGTTTTGGGCGCTGAAGGATGTGTCCTTTGAGATTAAGCAGGGCGATCGGGTTGGCATTATCGGGCGCAATGGGGCGGGGAAGTCTACGCTGTTGAAGATTTTGAGTCGAATTACGGAGCCGACGGAGGGTCGGATTTCGATTAGGGGTCGAGTGGCAAGTTTATTAGAAGTGGGGACGGGCTTTCATCCTGAACTGACAGGGCGGGAGAATGTCTATCTCAATGGCGCGATTTTGGGGATGAGCCGGGTAGAGATAAAGCGCAAGTTTGATGAGATTGTGGCGTTTGCGGAGGTGGAAAAGTTTTTGGATACGCCGGTGAAACGGTATTCGTCGGGAATGTATGTGCGGTTGGCGTTTGCGGTGGCGGCGCATTTGGAGCCAGAGATTTTGATCGTTGATGAAGTTTTAGCCGTCGGTGATGTTCAATTTCAAAGAAAATGTTTAGGAAAAATGGAAGATGTTGGCAAAGAAGGCAGAACAGTATTGTTCGTTAGCCATAATATGTCAGCATTGGAAATACTATGCTCAAAAGCCATACTGTTACAGCATGGCAAATGTATAGCTCACGATTCAGTTTCCAACATTTTGAAAACATATTTAAGTGACGCAGATTATCTAAAAAAATCCTCATCAAATTTGAGATCATTCTCCGAGGTACATAAAATAGGATTAGCATCACCTACGGTTCAGCTGAGAGAAAATAGTGGCAACTTAGATTTAGACTTAGCAGTTGTAGTAGAGTCTGAAAAAACTCAAACTGGAGTCGGTGTTAGTGTGACTATATCCACACAATACGGCGATCGCGTTGTCTCCATTGGACCTAGATTACACGGAAAATTATTACCTCCATTCAAAGGGAAACGAATATATTCTTTCCACTTTTCGGCTATCGATCAATCGTTGGCAGGGGGGAATTACTTAGTATCATTTACATTGTTACGACCTAAAGTGGAGAGTATAGTGAAGATGGAATATGTTGAGAAATTCACTATACCTGCGAAAATCATTTATCCTGATGGAGTAGCTTTCAATTATGAAGAATTTGGCTCAGTGATGCTCAAGCCAGAAATCCAAATAAATGCAATATAAATTCTGTTCCCTTTCTAAAGGCAAGGCAACAAAACATCACACTCAAAAAATATAAAAGCATAATTTTCAAAAACAAATTTAGCAGTTAAATCATGAACCCTCAAAAGACATATATAGTTTGTGCGACTCAACGTAGTGGAAGTACATTATTGTGTGATTTGTTGTATAAATCTGGAGCTGCGGGAAATCCAAAGGAGTTTCTCTTAACTCAATATGAACCGAAAGAGGGAATAGATATTTCTAAATATGATCAGTATGTTCAGACTTTACTATCTCGCTATGCTTCAGATAACGGTGTCAGTGGAGTCAAACTAATGGAAGATAACTTTGCTTTGGTTGTTGAGCGATTGCGAAAATCTCTACATCTACAAGAAAAATCAGATGTGGAAGTATTAGAGCCGATTTTTCCAAATTTATCCTTCATTTTTATCACTAGAAAGGATAAAATACGCCAAGCAATTTCTCTAAGTCGAGCTGAACAGTCTAAAGTATGGGAAAAACGTAATGGTTCTGATAATACATCCCAAAAGGGTGAAAACATCAAAATCACGCCTCATTATATTAAGGCTGCTTACAATCGCATTATTGAAAAAGAGAGGTTTTGGCTAGATTTCTTTGAAACTCAAAAAATAACTCCATATTTGATAACCTATGAAGAGCTAACTCAAAAGCCTTCAAAAAAGACACTTGAATGTCTATCGTACATAGGCATTGTAAATACAGAATCTATTGTTATTGGCAAACCCAGTTTGCAAAAGCAGTCTGATATTTATACAGAGTTTTTAATATTAGAATTTAAATTATATTTTGCTGCAAAGAAAATTTTGCCAGATCAGGTCTGGCAAATATTAAAAAAATTTAAGCAGTTGATTGCAAATAAATAGTGATATCTGATTTAGCATAAAAATTATACTCTAATAATTTTAAATACATGAAGCCATCTCTCTACTGGTTTAAACAATTGAAGCCTTCAATATGTAAATTTTAATGCCAAACTATTAGGATTGTGAGAAACCAACAATCTTCAGCAGTACTTTGCACTATTTAACTGTCAGTTAGCAGATTTATTGGGTTATAAGTTATCTTGGATGTGCCTACTTAAAAAAGCACTGCCAATGTCAGTACTCATTTGTAAGTTCTTAAATTAGATGAAGATAGCTTTTGTCTCCTACGAATATCCTCCAGATACTGCCTTTGGGGGTATAGCAACCTATGTATATCAAGCGGCTAGGATGCTGCGGAGTAGAGGCCATCATGTTGAAGTCTTTTGTGGCAGTGATAAACGTAATGTAAGTCATTTGGATGAAGCAGTTTTAGTACATCGAGTTAGGGTTACTAGTAGGGAAGAGTTTACTAGTACAATAGCCTCCGCTTTTGCCGAACGATATTCACAAGTTAAATTTGATGTTATAGAAAGTCCAGAGATTGGAGCAGAGGCTAAAGAGATTATTGATTCTCTGCCAGGTATTGCCCTTGTCGTAAGGCTACATACTCCAAGCTTTATTTGTAGAGAATTGGGATATATAAAGCCAAGCGTAGACATGAAAATTCGTCGATTTTTGGGCGCTTTGCGCCGCTTCAAGCGCCCTGAGCCTTTTTCTGAATATACTTATGAAGTAGACAATGACTATGAAAGGTTATTGACTTTAGAAGCAGATGAAATTTCTGCACCCTCAATTTCTATAGGCAATAAGCTATTGAAAGTATGGGACTTACCAATTGAAAAATTATGCAATTTAGCTAATCCTTATATTCCTTCTCGTCAGCTCTTGAAGATTCCAATAGAAACTCAAACGGATACAGTCTCTTTTATTGGCAGGTTAGAAAGGCGTAAAGGAATTATTGATTTAATGAATGCTATTCCTTTAATATTGAACCATCATCCACACACCAAGTTCCGATTTATTGGCAGTGGTTCTGCTCCATCGCCAGAATTTGGTTTAGATATGCAGGCTTACGTGGCTAAAAAGTTAAAAAAATTTCAGTCTTCATTAGAATTTATGGGGCGTGTGGAGCTAGAGTCTATTCCTAATTGGCTTTCTAAAACTGACATTTGTGTCTTTCCTAGCATTTGGGAGAATTTCCCTTATACTTGTCTCGAAGCAATGGCGGCTGGTCGTGGGGTTGTGGGCAGTAGCGCTGGAGGCATGGCCGAAATGCTGGATAATGGAAAGGCTGGGTTGTTAATTCCTCCCCAGGATCCAATGGCGATCGCCATTGCAGTTTGTAAGTTATTAAAAGATCCTACCCTCAGAATGAAATTAGGCCAAGAAGCAAGGAACCGTGTTCTTTCGGAATATAATGTCGAGCGTATTGGATCTTTACAAGAAGCGAGTTACGAAAGAGCAATTAAACGGAGAAAAGAACTTGGCGATCGCTAACAAAAATTATTATGGTGTAACTTCCTAGTACAAACGCAACCCTTTATTTATTGTAATGTTGCTCAAATCATTAAATCTTATTCTTATTAATACATATATATGGAAATCCCTAACAATACTTTACTTCAGAAGCTTATAAGACGATTTCATCTATACCGTCCTGCCTATCGTGAGAAAGTTTTTGGCATTGGTTATCCTAAAACAGGTACAACAACCCTAGGATATTGTCTCAAACGATTGGGCTATAAGCACAAAACTTACGATATGAACCTGACAGTTGAAGTTCGTCGCGGTAATGTTACATCAGCAATAAAAACTGCAAAAGATTATGAATCCTTCGAGGATTGGCCTTGGTTTCTAATATACGAAGCATTGGATAAAGCTTATCCTCATTCAAAATTTATTCTGACTAAGCGTAAAAGTGCCGATGCATACGTTTCCAGCTTACGCAAACATCGACAAAGACAAGGGATTTATGAGGATAATTTTCAGGAGCCAACTTGGTGGCATGATGTTTTTGATTATGCGCCAAATTATTGGGATGAATCTTTTTTTAAAGATCAGTATGACCTGCATAATGAATCAGTTATTAAATATTTCGACGGTAGACCTGATAAATTGTTAATTGTCTGTTGGGAAGAAGGTAGTGGATGGAAAGAATTATGTGATTTTTTGGGCTATCCAGTTGTCAAAGAAGCATTTCCCCATCTCAATAAGACATAACGTCTGATACCATGTCTCTGGATATGACGGTTACAAGCATAGCCTACTATCTATTTGAGCTTTACTGGACAACTACAACATCAAAAATATGCCTAAGATACAATTGCCAGCTTATAAAAATAATTCAATGATTGTCTTGACGAGTTTCAAGGTCATGTATGCCTTTATGCAAAAGCAGCAAACATTAGAACGAGTTTTTTGGAATAAGACAAACTTTCATTTAGCAATTCTAAATAAGGTGATTAATTCCCCGAAAGTGTTTATGCTTTTGAGATCTCCAGAAGCAAGGTTTATTTCTTATTTCAAAGATAAATTCCGACAAGAGCCATCAAGAATGCTCAAAGAGGGGCGGTTGCAGCCCAATCACCTACAGCAATGTCAACGTTTGTGGCTAAAACACATAGGCGCACCCCTAAACGATGTAGAAGCCTGCTGTCATGAACTTATCAAAACCCCTATTGATGAAATCGTGGAATGGCTTCCTAGGTCATACAAGGAAGACTCTCATACAATTCCTCAATATTATTCTTTGTTTGCTAGTTGGCGGGGCATATCTATCAGATTAAATATCGAAAAGGCATTTTTAATTGATAGAGATGATCATTTGCAATTATTTTCCCAGCTAACAAAAATAGACATATCTCAAAAAGTAAATAGTACAAAAAAGTATCTTCTCAAATCGTTCTTTCGCCATCATCAAAGACAGTAATACAAGACTTATATCGCTGTGATTTTGAATTAATTGATCAGTTAATTAATTGAATTTCATGTTTCCAAAAACTGAGAGTTTCTATGAAATATTTTATTACAACTATTATTTGCACCCACAACCCCCGTCGTAATTACTTAGAGAGAGTTATTTCTGCTCTAAGAAATCAAACTTTACCATCTGCACAATGGGAACTCTTATTAGTTGACAATGCCAGTCAAACAGTCCTTGCTTCAGAAATAGATCTGAGTTGGCATTTAAATGCGCGTCATCTTAGGGAAGAAACACTAGGGTTAACAGCAGCGCGACTATGTGGAATTAGGGAAGCTAGCAACGATATTTTGGTATTTGTTGATGATGATAATGTACTTGATGCGGATTATTTAAAGAATACGCTTAAGATCTTGGAGAATAATCCCAAACTAGGGGCGATCGGCGGTAAGTCAATACCAGAATTTGAGATTGAGCCTGAAGACTGGGTTAAACAATTTAGTGTTTGTCTTGCCTTGCGAGACCTTGGCAACGAGCCAAAAATATATTTTAGGCAAAACCCAATAAATACTTTAACTAATGACTATCCCCCTTTTGCCCCAATTGGGGCAGGATTAGTCATCCAAAAAGAAATTGCTGAAGCTTACGCAAAGTTAGTTGCTCAGGATCGTTCTAGACTTACTCTGGGGCGGACAGGGAAGAAATTGATCTCTGGAGAAGATAATGATATAGTGCTTACGCTATTAGAAGCAGGCTGGGGAGTGGGTTATTTCCCTGAGCTAAAGCTGACACATCTGATTACAGCCAACCGTACAACTAAAAATTATTTAGCCCGTCTCAACCACGCTTCATGCCATTCTTGGATTCGAGTATTGGATTGCCATCAGATTCGCCCTTGGTCAAAAATTCCGCGTTGGAGTGTTTTACCAAGGAAGGTCAAAGCATTTTTTAAGTGTCAAGCTTGGACTAATGAGACTGCTTTTATAAAGTGGCGAGGAGCGTGCGGCACATTTGAAGGCTTAGCTGATTTGGTATAACAGCTTTCATTAAATTAAAACCCTAATGTTTACACAAGACACAAAACTGCGCGAACTACTCAAAAAACTCAAATTGGGTGTACTTGCTTACAAGCTTTATTATGCTCCTAAAGGGTTCATTAAGACTATTCAGCGTAAGGGCATCATTAACTTAGCTGTAGATTTTCAAAATCGCAGTCAAATGGAGCAGGCGGCTTACAATTTACCTACTAAATCCTATACTGATACCGAAAATCTCAATGCTTTTAATATATATTTCCTAACTGGTAAAAAGTTTTGGTATCAAACCTGCTTTTGTGCCTATTCAATGGCTCAAAACTCATCCTATCCTCTACGTCTAGTTATTTATGATGATGGATCTCTGAGCCAAAAATATCAAGACGAAATTATCAGAATTTTTCCCAATGCCAAAATTATCTTAAAACCAGAAATAGAAGAAGCAATAAATAAGCATTTGCCAGAGGCAAGATTTCCCTATCTACGGGAACGTCGTCTCAACTATCCGAATATGAAAAAAGTGACGGATATTCATATTGGCTCCCACGGCTGGAAATTAGTGCTTGATTCTGATATGTTGTTTTTTCGGACTCCAACCGTTTTATTGGATTGGCTGAATGCACCGCAACAGCCTTGTCATATGATTGATGTAGAGACATCTTATGGTTACTCACCTAACCTAATGTCATCCCTCGCTGGGGCAGAAATAGCTGATTTGATCAATGTGGGAATCTGTGGGTTGAAGAGTGATGATATTGACTGGGAAAAACTAGAATTCTGGTGTAAGATGATGATCCAAAAAGAGGGAAAAAGCTATTATCAGGAGCAGGCTATTGTCGCTATGTTGATGGCAAATCAGCCCTGTATAGTTGTTGAAGCTTCAGATTATATTGTGATGCCAGAAGAGGCTGAAGTTATAAACCCCAAAGCTGTTTTACATCATTATGTTGCTGATTCCAAGCCTTGGTATTTTCGCTATGGCTGGAAACACATTATAGATTCACTACAATAATCAATTTATCACCATGATGCAGGAAAAAATCTTTAGAAAGTTGAACGAATATAAGCATCGCTTGGATAACTTTATGGTGACGCAAAAGATATTGCCAAGCCATCAAGATTATCAAAAATTTGTCATTATTTGTAATATCAGAACTGGGTCAACGATGCTTGGCTCATTACTTTCTAGTCATAGTCAAACCTTGTGTTTTTTTGAACTCTTTCATCGGCATTTAGACTCTATTCCTTTTTCTGTCTCAGGATACCAACGCAAATCTAAAGATCCCCAAATTGTTCATTTACGCAATAACGATCCAGTTGCTTTCTTGAAACAGGAAATATACAAACCTCAGCAAAAAACTATTAAAGCTGTGGGGTTCAAACTGCTATATCCCCAAGCAAGAGTTGATGACCCGTGGTGGAATTCGTCTGAATTTGATCGATGGTGGAAAGATGTGGGTTATGAACCATCATGGAAGTCCGCAAAATCTGATTTGTGGAGTTATTTGAGGGACAATCGTGAGATTGCTATTATCCATTTAAAACGAGAGAACCTTTTAAAAAGTAAGGTTTCTGCTATCACCGCCCAAAAAACAGGGAATTGGGGTATAGGAGCAACTGGGGGAATTAAGAATAATTCACAGGATGTTCGTTTTACCCTTGACCTCAATGAATGCCTCCAAGATTTTGATGCCCACCGCCGCATGGAGGATGAAGCTGATGACTTATTTTGTGATCACAAAAAAATAAATATCACCTATGAACTGGACAGTCTTAAGTTTTTGACTGGAACCAGGCTTTGCCCTAAGCAGCTAAGGATGGTGTATCAGGAGGTTGAAACCGATCAAGTTTAGCGGTCAGGAATTTAGGCAAAAGTAGAGAGGGTGGGCTTTTGGAAAAA
>JBGSZT010000021.1:0-31437 GCA_041750255.1 Synechocystis sp. | reverse complement strand
GAGCTACTTGTGTCGTAAATTCATCAAGCAGTGCTTCTTCTTCTGGGGGCATCGGTAACATAACTTTCTACCTAAAGGGAACTCTTCCATTCTCTCATAGCCACGCTAGTCTTTGCGTATTATCTCAAGTGGGATGCACCCCATGAAATCTCTACCGACCTATCAGTCCAGAAAAATGGTCAAGGACTAGAAATTGACTTATTAGTGGTTAATAGCAACGAGGCCATTGCGATCGAAGTAAAAAGCAAACTAGACCAGGAAGATGTGGATGAACACCTAGAACGACTGGGTAAATTTAAACAACTCCTGCCCCGTTACCAACCCCTCAAAATACTGGGAGCCGTCGCCGCCATGGTAGTGCCTGATCAAATTGCCAGCTACGCCTACCGCAAGGGCCTCTTTGTTATTGCCCAGTCCGGCGATGAGGTGATGATTTTAAACGACACAAAATTCCGCCCTAAAACCTGGTAGTCCGCCGCCTAAACATAAACATAATGAATATCCATCTGCCTCGGCTTTTACCCACGGCCTTATCGGTAAACTTGGCAAAACCTGGCGACCCTAGTCCCAATCCCCCCCGAAAAAGACTTTATAATCGAGCCAAACCCATAGACTAACCCTAAATATGTCTCTAGCCGTCTCCTCCTTCACCCTCAAGGATTTTCTGCAACTGCCCAATATTGAAGAATCCCCTGCATGGGAACTCATCAACCAAGTACCCAGCCAAAAACCCATGCCCACCCTATACCATAGCCGCCTACAAAAACGCCTCGTTGCCAAAATTGACAATGCCAGCACCACTTATGAAGCTCTCCCCGAATTTCGCTGTGTTCTGAGTACCCAATCCATTGTTCCCGATATTGCCATCACCCGTATCAATCGACTGCCCACAACTAATCAACCCTTGGAAGGGGCCCCCGATTGGCTCATTGAAATTTTATCCCCCGACCAAAGAAGCACCAAAATTATCACCAAAATTCAAACCTGCCTAGAAGAAGGAACCCAATTAGCTTGGTTAATCGATCCCCTCGAAGAAATTATCTTAGTTTTTCAGCCCCATCAACCCCTTCTCATTTGCCGAGGTGATAGCATTCTCCCTGTTCCTAGCGATCTGCCCCTAACCTTGAGTACCCAGGAAATCTTTAGCTGGCTCCAGAATTAAAATAGACTCGTCCCCTTACCTTTCAAGACCATGACAACCACCCCTCAAGAAGTCTGGCAACTCCTCGGTGAACTTGCCCAGGCACAAAAAGAAACCGAACGCCTCCTTAAAGAACAGTCCCAAGAAGCCGATCGCCGTTTCCAAGAAACCGAACGCCTCCTCAAAGAACAAAGCCAACGTCTTAACCAAGAACTTGGGCAACTCGGTAATCGTTTAGGAGAATTTGTTGAATACCAAGTGCGACCCGCTGCCGTTAGACTATTTCGAGAACGGGGCATTGACGTGCATGAAATCTCCACCGACCTATCCGTTCAGAAAAATGGTCAAGGACTAGAAATTGACTTATTAGTGGTTAATAGCAACGAGGCCATTGCCATCGAAGTGAAAAGCAAACTAGACCAGGAAGATGTGGATGAACACCTAGAACGACTGGGTAAATTTAAACAACTCCTGCCCCGTTACCAACCCCTCAAAATACTGGGAGCCGTCGCCGCCATGGTAGTGCCCGATCAAATTGCCAGCTACGCCTACCGCAAAGGTCTCTTTGTTATTGCCCAGTCCGGCGATGAGCTGATGATTTTAAACGACACAAAATTCTGCCCTAAAGCCTGGTAGTCTGCCGCCTAACTTAATGAATTTCCATCTGCCTCGGCTTTTACCATGGGGCGATCAGTAAGCTCGACAAAACCTGGCTCCCCTAGCCCTTTCCTGCCCGGCTCAGGATTAAAATAAAACCGTCCCTTTCCCTGCCCGCCTAGTCATGGATATTGAACAAACCCTGGTTAAAACCTCCCGTCAACTGCCAGCCATCCAACAACAAACAATACTTTTGAGCTTAGACAATTGAATAATGACAATAGAACCCATCCAGCTCAAAACACTAGAGACAATTATACGAAGCATCGAGAAAGCAAAACGCCAAATTACTTGGAAGCCAAACAAAGCCAATCCTCACCTATTAAAACGGATTCGCTTAAATCATCTGCCTGCCAACTCTACCCTCAAGGATTATGAACATCTTATTCAGTCCATCTTGGCCAATCCAGAAGCCCAAGTTTACATTTATGCCTATGGCATTGACCTATACCCTGCGCTCACAGCCTACAATCAAAACCGATTATGGCTCCTTATATTGACATCAGAGGGAATAATAGAAACCGCATTCCCTCCTAGTAATCCGTCCAATTACCTTAGCAATCCAGCCTTTACTTACCTAGGCAAATTAGGAGAACTCTTATCATGAATGAGCTGTTAGAAATTTACATCGCTAGTCTAGACTATCCTAACGTCAGTGGTGCTGAACACTTAGAGCTATTAAATATTCGAGATCAAATTGAAGAAATTGTTAACACATTTAGCCCACGGGAAAAAAGAAAATTACGAGAAGCAGACAGAAAAATGTTATCCAATATGGCAATTATTTATCAGGAAATTTCTCGCTTTATTGATTTATCCAACTATCGAAATCAGTATGGTATCTCCCCCCATCAATGGTGGTGGTATTTAGATGTTTTATCCTTTCTTCCTGACAATATTAGCTCCAGGGTAGCCTAAACAAAAAACTAAAAATTGGGGCATTCGGCCTCGGCTTTTACCCTGGCCTCATCGACAAACTCGGCAAAACCTGGCGACTGTAACTCACAATTGGCGATTAAAAAACATAAATACCTTAAGTTTAGATACTCAATAAAGACTCTTCATCCATTATTTCTCCCTATCATAGCCAACAGTCTAATAGCTTATGTAGAACTGCTAAAATATACCTATCCCGCTCTCTGCAAAGCCTATGACTACTCCTCAGCAATGGTACCGTCAAAACAAAAAATGCCTGAAAAATTATCGGGGGCAGTGGATCGCCTATGATGCCAATGGAATTATTGCCCATCACCCTCATTATGCCCAACTGATTACAGCAATTCCTGCCGATGCCCAAAATTATTTGATTGAAAGAATCGATAAAACTGAATTTTCCGAACCACTTAAATTTTATCCCGTTCGGTTTAATGCCATCAAAAAACATGATTGGCAACCCAAATATCCTGTCACCCTTTCATTTGAGCAAAATAGAACATTGAACATTCTCATCGATTCTGGCGCAGATATTAGTCTAATCCCCTATCAAGTAGGTATTGATCTTGGTTATCATAAATTACCAGAAGAAGTTAATAACAAAGGTGAAAGTGTTGGTGGGATTGTTGAGTATTTGTTAAGGAATATTGAAATGGAAATTGACGGAAATCGTTTTTCTGCCCCTGTTGCCTGGTTACAAACCATGAATTGTGATGAAATTTTGATTGGACGAGAAGTTGTCTTTGACTTATTTGATCTTGAATTCAAGCAAGCAGAGGAAATGATTGTTTTTAAATGGCGAAATTAAATGACCCAACTAAATTTGAATCAATCTTCCTTCGTTACCAATCCCTAAAAAATCCGAGCATCCTGCCTCGGCCTTTACCCTGGGGCGATCGGCAAACTCGGCAAAACCTGGCGACCCTAGCCCCTTTCTGAAATAGACTAAAATAGCGATCGATCTATCAATGGTGAATGCCAAAATGAACTCATTAGGATCTCTCTATGAATCAGACTTTAACCTCTGGCTCGAAACCCAGACCCATCTGCTCAAACAAAAGCAATTTACCCAAATGGACATAGAGCACCTTATTGAAGAAATCGAAGATATGGGTAACAACCGTAAAGATGCCCTAGAAAGTAATCTGATGAGAGTTTTACAACACCTTTTAAAATGGAAGTACCAACCTGAAAAACGGAGTAATAGCTGGCGAGCATCGATTACTGAACACTCCTTACGACTGAATAAAGCCATCAAAAAAAGCCCCAGCCTTAAGCCTTATTTTACTAATGTTTACCAAGAATGTTACCAAGATGCCCGCTTGGTTGCCTCACGGGAAACCGGCCTAGACATCAAAACCTTTCCTCTTGATTGTCCCTTTACCCCTGAGCAAGTCTTAGACCCAGATTATCTACCCCAATAGAGACATCATCTTGCCAAACCACCAATAGTCTTATCGCCTGTCTCGACTTTTACCATGGCATCATCGGCAAAACCTGGCGACCCTAGCCCCAATCAACCCTGCCCCCTATGAAAAGCGATAGCCTCTTTTACCAAATTTTCCAGAAACTCCCCGAACTCTTAGGGCAGCTACTAGGGGACACCATTACCGACGACTACACCTTCCGTTCCGTTGAAGTCAAAGGACTGGCCCGGCGCATCGACGGCCTATTCTTGCCCCCCGTTGACAAACCCCAACATCCCCTCTACTTCGTTGAAGTCCAGTTCCAGAAAGACGATCGCCTTTACGAACGCCTGCTGACCGAAACCTTTCTCTATCTCGGCCAATATCGCCCCGAAAAACCCTGGTATTGCGTCGCCCTCTGGAGCCGCCAAACCCTAGACCAAGGAGTGCCCATTCACTACCAAACCCTACAGGATGCCGGTCTTTTGAAAGTTATGTACCTAGACCAACTCCCCCATCAACAAACCCTAGGGATCAATCTGCTCCATCTGATCAAAGCCGAAGTAAAGCACCCCCTAGACCTCCGTAGTGAAATCAAGCACCTGCGGCAACAGGCCCAACAACTCCCCTCAGCAGGCAAAATCCAAGACATAATTAATAGAGCTAATCGACAACACCATACTCTGCAAATTTCCCCAACTCAGCCAAGAGGAACTTAAAGCCATGTTTGATCTCGTCGAAATTCAACAAACCCGAGTCTATCAAGATGCCAAGCAAGAAGGAAAACTCGAAGGCAAACTTGAAGGCAAACTTGAAGCTGTTCCCCTACTGTTCCAAGCCGGACTATCCCCAGAAATCATCGCTCAAAAACTAGATTTGGACTTGCGTCTAATTGAAAAGGTGATTGCGGCCAAATCACTTTCCAACAATGACAAGTAACACTAACCCTTGAATTGCTGGGCGAGGACAGAAAATAACCCCTTCAAAAACCGCCACCTCACCGGACAATCTAACCCCCTCAGATCTGGCAACTCCAATAATCCCATCACCTGTCGAAACCCCTGCCAACAGCCCCGCCGCAACTGCCGCCAAGCCCCCGCCGCCCACAAATATTGATGAAAAAACGGCCCCTGACAGGACTCAATTTCCGCCACCGTTAAAACCTTGAGCTTTGCCAACTCCCCAAACAGCCTCAGTAAAATCTGTACCGTATTTTCATGGAACGACCCCATCGTTAACGCCTGGGAATGTACCCGATAGGCCACAGTCACCGCCCCACAACAATACACACCATATCGCGCAAACAACCGCATCCACATCTCCAGATCACAGGGTTCCCGCCAGTCTGGATTAAAATAACCCACCTCAGCAAATACCTGCCGCTCAATCACCATGCCCGGAAACCGCACAAACGACGAATTAGAAAATAACCGCATTAACGCCTCCTGGGGCGATAAATAACGATCTTGAGGGAAAACCTGACGCTTCATCACCCGTTCTCGCTCATCCACCACCCGCACCCCAAACAACATCACTGGACGGCGATCGCCTGATTCCCGTAACAGCGCCAACAACCGGTCCACTCCCCCCGCCACAAAAAAATCATCATCATGCAAAATCATCACATACTGACCCCGAGCCAAACTCACCGCCCGATTCCAATTCTGCGCCATCCCCAACGCCCGCCCATGGTGCTCATAATAATAATGACCGCCCCCTAACACCTCCTTTGCCATCTCCTCAGCCCCTCGCAGATCAGAATCATCCGTAATGATCACCTCCACCCCCTCAACCCAACTATCGGCGATGGATTCCAGCCCCCGCCGCAACCAAACCGGACGATTATAGGCCGGAATACAAATACTTAATAAAGGCGTTTTGACCATTACTTCCCCTGCCCACAGCCTCCCCATCATAGCCAAAACCGTATCACCCAAAGACGTAGGCTGAGATCCAGCAAAAGGGGATGCCTTCGGCATGGTGAAAGCTGGCCGCCTAAAATAGACCTGTTCCTTCTCCACAACACCTATGGCCACTCCTCAGCAATGGTATCGTCAAAACAAAAAACGCCTAAGAAATTATCGGGGGCAATGGATCGCCTATGATGCCAATGGAATCATTGCCCATCACGCTAATTATGCCCAAGATTATCTGATTGAAAGAATCGATAAAACCGAATTTTCCGGGCCACTTAAATTTTATCCTGTTCGGTTTTACACCATATAAAAGCATGAATGGCAACCTAAACATCTTGTCATTCTTTCATTTGAACAAAGTAGAACCTTGAATATTCTCATCGATTCTTGTGCAGATATTAACCTGATCCCCTATCAATTAGGTGTTGATCTCGGTTAGAATAAACCACCTGAAAAATCAATAATAAAGGTAAGATTGTTGTTGGCATTGTTGAGTATTTGTTAAGAAATATCGAGATGGTAATTGATAAAAATCGTTTTTATGCCCCTGTTACCTGGCTACAAACCATGGATTGTGATGAAATTTTGATCGGTCGAGACGTTGTCTTTGATCTAGTTGATATTGAATTTAAAAAAGCAGAGGAAACTATTATTTCTAAATGGCGAACTTAATTGGTAATTGGTTTAATTATTGACGTAAAATCCTTCCAACTCAGTCTAATAAATTCCCTACATGAATAATACAAAAACAATTCAAATTCCGCAAAAACTTCCCTTTCTTGAGTTTTTATGTTGGCAACTTAAAACACCTAAAACTCTCACTCTAGAGGAAATATTAAGCCGTTATGAACGAGGCTGGAAATATCGATCATTTTTTGAACTATCTCAAGAAGAATTAGACTTTTTACAAACTCTTGCTCAACGCTATCACTCCTGGCTCGTAACCGAATTATAATGTTTTATCGCCCTCATCATGTTCAAGTTTATGCAGTTTTACAACAGCTAAATAGCTCTATTTTTTATGATAATTTTACTTATTTTGGCGGTGGGACATTAATTGCTCTAACCAACCAAGAATATCGGCAAAGTAACGATATTGACTTTATTTGTTCCCTGCAATCTCCAGGTTATAAACAACTTAGAACCCAGATTTTTGATCAAGGCTATGGCGTATTATTTCATCAATTAGAACAAATAAAACTGGGTCGTGGCATAACGGATCAATACGGTATCCGTCTGTTAGTTGAGATTAATTCAATCCCTATCAAACTTGAGATTATTGCTGAAGCCCGCTTTACAACCGGTAAACCTCGGCAATTGCCATGGCTGTCTTTGCCTTGTTTGAATCAAGAAGATCTTTTGGTCTCGAAACTTCTCGCTAATGCAGACCGCTTTATGGACAGAAGCATCCTCTCCCGGGACCTCATTGATCTCACCATTCTAAGACTCTCCTCGCCAATTCCCGCAACGAGCCTTAAAACCGCAGAAGCCGCCTATGAAGTCATTCGTCCCTTAAAAACAGCAATAGCACAGTTCCAAAACCAACCAGGTTACCGTGAAAAATGTTGGCAAAATCTGAACATAAATGTCGATTACATTCCTAAAATCATTGACGGTCTCGATTTATTTGCAACCGATTTTGGACTATCAAAAACCCAGCGAACGTTTCAAGAACAACACCCATTGTTTTAATGTATCCCATCCCCTACAACAACCATGCCCCCCGCTGAAGTCTGGCAAATCTTCGGCAAACTCGCCCCAGCCCCAAAAGACGGCGATCGCCAAAAGATTCTGATCAAATAAACTTAGCTGAATTTTCATAGTCAAAAATGAACTAATTACCATTACTGTATGAATCTGAAAGCAAGTTGGATGCTCTGTATTGATTCGCCATCAAAAAAGTCAATACAAAAATAAAGTCGCTAGATATTTGTCCCGAGGGGAAGGTTTGCCTCTACCATTACGGTAAAAGCAATGGGATTACACAATTATGACGCGCAATTCTTCAAAAACTCCCCACTACGGCAAACTCAGCGTCGGCGATGTTGTCACGGGTGGACTCCGCATCTATCGAGATCATTTCAAGACTTATTTTGGTGAAGCGTTTAGAAGTTATCTGTGGGTTATTATTCCAGTCTATGGCTGGGCTAAGTTTTTGGCGATTCAGGGTTTATTAGGACGTTTAGCCTTTCAAGAAGCCCTAGAGCAACCGGAATCTATCCTTGAGACCCGTCGTCAGGTGATGCCCCGCCTTTGGTTCTTTTTGACTACGGCGATCGCCCAGGGGGTATTTTTAGGGATTGCTTTGCTTGGCTTTATTATCATTGGTGGCATTACCGGCGCTATTGCGGGGGGTATACTTGCGGGTTTAGGTGGAGAAAACCCCGTGGCGATCGCCCTATTAGTTTTGGTGATTGTTGTCCTTTTTGTTGGCTTTCTCTTCGGTTATATCTGGCTTTATTCCCGTCTCTCCTTGTCGGAAATTTGTCTGGCGATCGAGCCGAATCTCAAACCCATTGAAGCCATTAAGCGGAGTTGGGAACTTACCCAGGGCTATGTTTTTTCGTTGCAGTTGATATTTTTTATTGCCATCATACTCACTATTCCCCTCAGTATTATGGGTAATATTGGGACGTTAATAACTGCCATCCTAGAAGAGGGAGAAGAATTTGCTCCCTTGATCGATTTGCCCTTGACCTTGATTTTTGGGTCATTATTAATTCCCTTCTGGCAATCCATCAAAGCTGTGGTCTATTTCGATCTGCGGACTCGCAAGGAGGGTTTAAATCTTTCGTTAGTAGATAATAACTCCATTGAATCATCTCCCACGATTGCCGATCAAAGCGGAAACTCCATCGAAGAAACTAACGAGTCCCTGGACTTGGCGGTCTTAAATTATTTAACGACCCACAGCCAAGCCAGTTTTATGCAACTGTTGATCAAACTCAAATGTAATCAACAGGCGCTAAAATCTCGCTTACTTTCCCTTCAGGATGAAGATTTGATCGTGATTGTTGAACAACTCGATGAGGAAAACACAACCTATCGGCTCCGCTAGATTTTATTTTAATGGCCAGCCTAATTGGGTTGGCTGTTGATATATTTTTTTGAGTGTGTTGAGATCCCGCTCAGAAATCGCCGGAGAAATGGCCGTTTGAGCAAAATAAAGAGCATCAGTTTCCAGCGGGCTGTGTCCCCAGATCCCTAGGGCATGGCCCAGTTCATGGCGGGCGGTGGATAGCACCGATGGGGGCCCCATGCCAGGCTTGATCTCGATGGTCATGCGTTGGCGCAACCGAGGCGGGGTTTCTTCGGTTTGATAAAAGTCATAGCGGGTTTGGGCATTGCGCGCCCGAGGAATCTGGATTTGGCCCGTTTTCGGGTCACGGCTTGTGCCTAGGGGCGGTTGCCGCCGATAAATGCTAATATCTGCCTCCTTCGCGTCTTTGACCACGGTCAAGTCTAAATACCCTTGCCAATCGGCGATCGCCTGGTTAACCATCTGGGTCCATTGCACAAAGCGTTGATGGCTAGCAGAGGTATCCGAACCGTTAGTCGGATAGTCTACATATACTTTGACCGGGAAATTCGACCATGCCAGATAGCCCAGGGGAGAAGACTGAACTTGATTAAAGTAGTTCCCAGACCCTGGCGGTGTTTGAATCTGGTCCAAGGATTTCGGCAAGGGGTGGGGGCGAGAGGCCGGAAGGTTTTTGCTCAAATTGAACTCTTGAGCCGAGCTACTAGCAATATTCAGACTCAAAAAAATGGCGATCGCCAGGGCAATCACTACCCCTAGCCTAATTTGCCAACCAGCCAGCACTGAGAACAATGGTAAGGCCAACAAAAATACTGCTCAAAGTCCAGGTCACTTGATTTAAGGTTTTTTCGGCACTCTTAGCACTAGAAAATAGTTGAGCCTGGCCGCCAATGCCGCCCAATCCGTCTCCCTTAGGGCTATGCAATAGGACAAGAATGGTGAGGAGGGCCGCCGAAGCAATCCAAATAATACGCAGTAAATCAACAATGGTCATAATAAATCGCCAAAAAAATGGGTACCGTATCGAAATAATTAGCGGGAAAGATGCACAGGAGTCCTATTTTCCTTTACCTCCACCGGACAGGGCTCGATTAACGAGGTGCCGGTCATTTCCGAAGGCTTAGCCAATTGTAAAATATCTAGAATCGTTGGTGCAATGTCAGCCAGTTTGCCGCCCTCCCGTAAATTCACATGGCCACCATGCCCCGGAATTTTTCGCCCTTCTCCTTCCACTAGAACCAGAGGCACAGGGCTAGTGGTATGGGCTGTCCAGGGATTGCCGGCTTCATCACTCATGTATTCAGCATTGCCATGGTCGGCGGTGATTAATACCGTGCCTCCGTAGCGACTGGCACTATTTAACAATTCCCCGACCGCCTGGTCAACGGTTTCAATGGCGGCGATCGCCGCGTCTAAATTGCCGGTGTGGCCGACCATATCAGCATTGGCATAGTTGACCACAATCATGGTGTAGATGCCCTTGGCCATGGCTCGACCCACAGACTCAGTGACGGCGGCGGCGGACATTTGGGGCGCCAGGTCATAGGTCGCTACCATCGGGCTTTGGATCAACTCTCGGTCTTCGCCGGGGAGCGGCTCCTCCAGGCCTCCATTAAAGAAATAGGTAACGTGGGGATATTTTTCGGTTTCAGCGGTGCGAAATTGATTGAGTCCCGCCCGGGAAATAACTTCTCCCAGGATATTGTCTAAATTCTGAGGTGCAAAGGCGACTTTGACTGGTAAATGCGGGTCATACTGGGTAAATGTGACAAATTCCAAGGGTTGGACTCGTTCTCGCTCAAAACCATCAAACCCCGGCATCAAAAAGGCATAGCAGAGTTGGCGGGCCCGATCAGGACGGAAGTTAAAGAAAATGACTCCATCTCCGGCTTCTATCGCCCCTGATGCCACGCGAGTCGGGGGGATGAATTCATCGGTAATATCTTGGGCATAGAAATCCTTAACCACTTGGACTGCACTGCGGCCATCGCCGGCGTTATTTTCGGTCAAGACGCGGTAGGCTTTTTCGATGCGGTCCCAACGACGGTCACGGTCCATGGCAAAGTAACGACCGCTAACCGTGGCAATACGACCCACGCCAATTTTTTCAATGTGGTCTTGAATTTGTGTAAGGAAATTCACCCCTTCTACCGGCGAGGTATCTCGACCATCGGTGATGGCATGGACACAGACATTGGTTAGCCCTTGCAGTTTGGCTAGATCTAACAACGCCAACAAATGATCTATATGGGAATGGACTCCACCATCGGAGCAAAGCCCAATTAAATGTAGTTTCCCTTGGCGCGCTTGGAGATTCTGGCAGACTTGCACTAATTCTGGGTTAGCAAACAGAGACCCATCTTCGACGGCATCACTAATCCGGACTAATTCTTGAGGTACCACCCGACCCGCACCCAGGTTGAGATGCCCCACTTCCGAATTGCCCATTTGTCCCTTGGGTAATCCGACTTCTTTGCCTGAGGTGTTAATCAGGGTGTGGGGATAGGTTTCAAATAGACTATCCATTACAGGTGTCCGTGCTAAGGCGATCGCATTAGCTCGCTGATCGAGTCGATAGCCCCAGCCGTCTAGGATAACTAGCACCACCGGAGACACAGGTGCTTGTGTCATGTTTATTGCCCCATTGCTGTTATTGGATCTCTTTGAGCCTAGATAATATCATTGTCGCCTAATTTCTGGCTAATTTTTGCCCGCTCGCAAGCCATCTAAGTCTGTTACATTCTTAGAGTCTTGTCTCTTTGCCAATCATCTACTCCCTATGCGCCCATCTATCAAAATCCTTACGGATAATCTCAGTTCTACGATTGTTGGTAAACATGAGGCGATCCGCTTAGTTCTAGTGGCGCTCCTGAGTGGTGGCCATGCCTTGCTAGAGGATGTCCCCGGTGTGGGAAAAACTCTCTTGGCTAAGTCCTTGGCTCGCTCCATTAATGGCAAGTTTCAGCGGGTACAATGCACCCCTGACCTTCTGCCGACGGATATTACCGGCACCAATATTTGGAACCCCAGTAGCCGTGAGTTTGAGTTTTCGTCTGGGCCGGCCTTTGCCAATGTGCTCCTAGCGGATGAAATTAACCGGGCCACCCCCCGCACTCAATCGGCGTTGTTGGAGGTAATGGAAGAGCAACAAGTGACGGTGGATGGTGTCTCCCGTCGAGTGCCGTTTCCTTTTTTCGTGATTGCGACCCAAAATCCAGTGGAATATCAAGGTACATTTCCGTTACCCGAAGCCCAGATGGACCGCTTTGCTCTCTCCCTCTCGTTGGGCTATCCCACGGAAGCCGAAGAATTACAAATGTTGCAACGTCAGCAACATCCCCTGCGGGCGGAAGACCTCCAACCCTGCATTTCCCTAGAAGAGGTGGCCAATTTGCAAAAAGAGGTGACATCGGTGAAGGTGACACCCGATTTACAAAAATATATGCTCAATTTAGTGCGGAGTTCCCGCCATGATCAGGAAATCAGCCTGGGGGTGAGTCCGAGGGGGACGGTTGCTCTACAAAAAGCGTCCCAAGCCCTGGCCTACCTTGAAGAACGGGATTATGTGATTCCCGATGATGTCAAAACCGTTGCTCCCCATGTCTTGGCCCATCGTTTGATCCCCACCGGGGGTAAGCAGGCCCGGGTGATTATTAAGCGGTTATTGGATACGATCGCCGTTGAAGCCGAGGTTTAAGGGAGCGGCGCGGGTACGACAATATATCCTTCCTGGCGATCGCCAAGGACCCAATTTTTTTCTGATCCCCAGTACCACCAATAGGCGCCAACGTAGGCACAGATAAGACTATCCAATTGGTCTTCTAGGGCTTTCAGGTCAGTCCCCTTCAGGTCTTGGGGAGAGGCCAGGAGTATATCGTCGAGCCCAGTTAAATCTAAGCAGGGAGTGAGATGAGCTAAAACCGATGAAATGTAGCCTTGAAGCTTCGCTAACTCTTGCTTTTTGTCCGCAAGCTTTCCTTTTTTGTACTTGAGGATACGAGCTAACTGAAAAAGATGAACCATGGCCGGATGCGGAAATACCTCGATTTGGTAGCGCCCTAGCCGTTGAGGTTCGATGGTGGGCGCATGGTCAAAGCCGCGAGTTTCTAAGGCTAAACCCACTTCCAGGGTACGTTCGGCAAAGGGACGACCCAAATTAGCCGGGTAGCAACCGGCATGATAGCGCCCAAAATGACGATGGGTCAGGCGATCAGGCAAGCGCGTTCCGGTGGCATTGGGAATCAGGGTCGGGGCATCCACCGCCACCAGACCAGCTCCCTGGGGCTCCAACTGCTGATCAATCCAGCCAAAAATATCCTCTAAACTGAGCTGTCGAGTTACTGCCTGTAGGGTTAAGCGATTTTCTCGCCAGAGTAGAGAACAGAGGCCACTTTCTCCGGTGCGCCAGCCCAAATCAACACCAATGAATTTCACTACTGGGCCAAAAGACTTCTGAGCATCCACGCCGTTTTTTCATGGACCTGCATGCGCTGGGTTAATAGGTCAGCGGTAGGTTCGTCCTGGGCTTTTTCAACGGCGGGAAAAATAGAGCGGGCCGTCCGCACCACGGATTCTTGACCTTCCACGAGGATGCGAATCATATCCTGGGCGCTGGGGATGGTCTCTTCTTCGGTGATGGAGGAGAGGGCAGAAAAGGCTTTGTAGGTGCCAGGGGCGGGGAAGCCGAGGGCGCGAATGCGCTCAGCGATGGAGTCAACGGCTAAGGCGAGTTCGTTGTATTGCCCTTCAAACATGAGGTGCAGGGTTTGAAACATGGGCCCGGTCACATTCCAGTGGAAGTTGTGGGTTTTGAGGTACAGGGTATAGGTATCGGCGAGGAGGTGGGAAAGTCCCTGGGCAATCTCTTCGCGGTCTTGAGTTTCAATGCCAATGTTAATCGGGAAGGGTTGCATGGTAAATATCCTCTGTGCAAGAGCCTTTTTATCTTACTGGCAATTGAGGCGGGTTGTGTGGCTTCGTCGGCACCAGAAATTGCCGGGCATCTAACCCCAGGCGCAGGGTAAAATCTGACCCCAGATCGCCGGTGGATGAGGCTTCGATTTCGCCGCCCCCGAGATAGTCTTGGAGCATTTTTGCTCCCCGCAGGTCTCCTTTTTGGGCAACAATTTCAGTTTTGGCCAATAATTTTGGGGATTCTGTGGTGATATAAACGTTACGGAAATGATAGGACTGGAGATGACGTTGCATGGCGTCGGCGATCGCCGGATCATCGGTGGCATTTTGAATCGCGATGGTAAAACGTTCCAGGGAGCGAGGAGTTGGGGTATCGCTGTTCTGGCCCAAGCCAAAATATTGTTCCATCACCTGATGGCGTCCCTGTTCCGACACAATCCAGTAACTGCGGCCACTGTATTCTGTGGGTTGACTAAAGCGCCCTGGCAACATCACCGTTTGCACTTGTTCCCGTTGCAGTTGATAGCCAAAATTGGCGATCGCCAGCAGTTCTTCCATGGTCATATTGGTATCCACCGACTGTTGCAAGAGGGCGATCGCCTGGGGAAGACGAGTAATTAGGGCTGGATTCTTTAAGCGCGCCTGGAGGGCCTTGAGCAACACCTCTTGCCGTTGAACTCGGCCAATGTCCCCATGGCCATCATTGCGAAATCGGGCAAATTGCTCCGCTTGATCGCCATTCAAAAGCTGTTGACCCGCCTCAAGGCGAATATTTAATTTTTGGGTTATGTCTTGGTAAACCATGGGACTCGGCACATACACCTCGACCCCGCCGACCAAGTCTACCAAGCCTCGAAAAACATTGGTGGTAACCCGCACATAGCGGTCGATGGGAACGTCTTCTAGGGTCTGGCTGACCACCGTTGCCGCTAGCATCGCGCCCCCTTGGACATTGGCTTCATTGACTTTACTGTGACCAATGTCGGGGATAAATACACGAGTATCCCTCGGCACCGAGAGCAATTTTAGACTTTTTTGGGTCGGGTCTAATCGCACCAAGAGAATTGTGTCACTGCGGCCATTGAAGGCCTCTCGGCTCTCGGGGGGAGCATCGGCCACTCGGTCAATGCCTAACACGAGAATGTTAATGGGACGGGTCAAATGATAGGGCAAAAAACTGGTTTGGGCAGATTCCGGTGATCGTTCTGTCAAATGCCAGGGAGAAAGATAGCCCAGCCCAACCCCGGCGATCGCCGATAACACCGTGGTAATGGTGATCGTAGACCCTAACAGTAATGATTGAGCCCAAGAAGGCTTGCGTCTTACCTGGGGCTGGCTCAGATTCGGCGGTCGATAATGGGAACTAAGGGGTTTTGACCTAGACCCTGGGGACGGGGGCGTAAACCCCGACAATGATTTTAGTTTCTCAGCCATTAACCCCTCAAACCAGTTATTTAAGATTTATGATCCCGCATTAATGCAACAAATTTTGCAAATAAATAATCCGCATCGTGGGGCCCTGGGCTAGCCTCTGGGTGGTACTGCACCGAGAATAACGGCAACGTTTTATGCTGTAGGCCGGCGATGGTCTGGTCATTGAGGTTAAGGTGAGTAATTTCCACCTCCGCCCCTAGGGACTCTGGCGTAACGGCAAAACCATGATTTTGGCTGGTGATCTCTACCCCTTGGTTGAGTCCAGCCGGTTGATTGAGCCCACGATGCCCAAACTTGAGCTTAAAGGTTTCCGCCCCCAGGGATAACCCTAAAATCTGATGCCCCATGCAAATCCCAAACATCGGGGTGTTGGTTCCCATCTCCAGTAATGCTTTGGTGGTGACAATGCCTTCTTCCACGGCGGCAGGGTCTCCCGGGCCATTGGAAAGAAAAATGCCATCGGGCTTATAATTCAGAATCTCTTCAGCAGAAGTAGAAGCTGGCACCACAATCACCCGACAGCCATGGCTGGCCAAACGACGGAGAATATTGCGTTTCACCCCAAAATCCAGGGCCACGACGGTGAGGGGGTCTGCATCAGAGGCAAGTTCTGGGCTAAATTCCCAACAAGTCTGGGTCGGCTCTGACCATTCATAGACATTCTTGGTCGTAACCTCCCGCACCAAATTTAACCCCGCCATCCTGGGGGACTGTTCCAACTGATCAATTAAAACCTCTGGGTCTAGAATTTCGCTGGAAATCGCCCCATTCATCGCGCCTACCGAGCGGAGTTTGCGGGTCAGGGCTCTGGTATCGATGCCGTAAATACCCACAATATTGTGGTGTGTCAAATAATCGGGTAAAGATTGGGTCGATCGCCAATTGCTGGGACGTTGGGTCATATTACGGGCGATCAGTCCTTTAACCTGGGGACGGGAGGATTCGTCGTCATCGGGATTAACCCCTGTATTCCCAAGTTCCGGGTAGGTGAAGGTAACAATTTGTCCACAGTAACTAGGATCGGTTAGGACTTCTTGGTAGCCGGTCATGCCGGTATTAAAGACCACTTCTCCCATAGTTGTTCCTTTCGCTCCAACGGCCCGGCCCCGAAAGACGGTTCCATCAGCCAGAACTAAAAGTGCGGGTTTAGCCTCAGCAATTGGCATAATGATATATTGCAAGTTAGCGGCGGTGAATCAAAATTCATATTACCAGATTCAATTCCGTGGTTTTGCTAATGTCACGTTGCCATGATGGCAGGGATACCCGATGAGTACCAAAAAACTAGCTGGCGAAGATAAAGTAAAAATCCTCGAGCTCTATCGGCAGACCCCAGCAACGACCTCGACCCTGGCGGAGCAGTTTGGGGTAAGTAGTTCTACCATCAGCCGATTACTGAAAGCAAACCTCTCCAATTCTGAATACGAAGATTTAATTCAATCTAAACGGTTAGCTCGCGGCGCAAAAGTAGAGAGCCAATTGGTACTTGCCTTAACAGAGGAAGACTCCAAGGCGTTCATTGAACCTACCCCAGCAGAATCCGAGTCCGCTTCTTCTTTACCTGACCCGGCTCCCTCTGAGCCAGGAGCGCCACCGTCCCTAGGCCCCATGCTCAGAACCCGTAAGCGCAGAAGTTCGGCACAAAACCGCCCCGAGCCAGAAATTGAGATGGCCTCGATGGAATCCGAAAATCCCGTTGACCCCGAGGAGCCAGCCCTGGAGTCGCCTAAACCAATTATTAAGCCCCGGGTTTTAGCTCCAGTAATCGCCAAAGCGGCTCCATTTCCCCTTGATGAGGAGATTGCTCCCCCAGAGCCCTCTAGCCGGGTTGCACCCCCCTCCGTCAAAGATATAGACCTCAGCGCCATTGTCAAAGACCTGGATGATGATCTCGAGGATGACGACGAGGATTTGGAGGATGAAGATTTAGACGAAGAGGATGATGAGGACGAGGCATGGGATGACGATGAGAATCAAGGCATTTTAAGCCTGGGGGACGAAGATATTCGTGTCTTACCCTTTGCCGCCGCTGTTTTTCCACCCAGTTGTTATTTGGTCATTGACCGCATGGCTGAGCTGATCGTTCGTCCCCTCAAAGAATTTGCCCATTTGGGTAAAATCCCCCCCGAGGAAGTGCAACAAAAAACCCTACCCATTTTTGACAATCACCGCGTAGCCCGCCGTTTTTCTAATCGCTTCCAAAAGGTGATCAAGGTTCCTGATAGTCGTATATTCCAAAAAGCTCTGCCTCAACTGCGCTCTAAGGGAATAACCCGAATTTTCCTAGATGGTAAAGTTTATCAGTTGACTAATTCTTGACAAAGATTAACGATTACAGAGCAAATACATTGGGCTTTTTGATTGTTTTGATTTCAGCTTTATTTTTCTGTTTTCAAAACGTAATTGTTCGCATTCTTTTTACCCCACAGACTCTGCTGGGACTTTGGCCCACCGGGGGATTTGTGCCGCCAACGCTATACCACTCCCTACTGCTTTTGCTACTCCGCATGGCATGGGTGGTGCCGTTGATGGCATTGGTGGCGACGCGACTTTATCCACAAACATGGCGTGAGATGGCGCTTCTGCGTCAAAAAAGTCAACGCGGGCTCCTTGGGCAGTCGTTGGCCTGTGGCTTGTTGATGTTTTTGTATTTGGTGTTGCTCTACATTGCAGTGGGTCTTATTCCCACAGGCATTGCCCTCACCCTATTTTTTTCCTATCCTGTTTTTACCGCCCTATTTTCCTGGTATCTTTTTGGCGATCGCCTGACTCATCTACGCCGGCTGATTATGGTTTTAGTGCTCGGGGGAGGGGCGTTAACCACTGTAAACGGCAATACCGACCTGGATCTCTCCTGGTTAGGCATTCTGATGGCGCTAAGTTCTGGGATTGCCTACGCCGGCTACACCGTTCTGGCCCAAAAAAGCTTTGCCCACCTGCATCCTGTTCCTTTCACCTGGATTAGCTTTGCCACGACCCTATGTTTAAGTACTATCATTTTGATGACTTGGCAACTAAAGGATGCTGTCTCGTTGCCCTGGACTCCCCTCTGGATTGGCGGACTTTTATCGGCCTTGGTCACCTTTGCTGGACATGTACTCAATAATTATGGCATCCAACGGATTGGAGCGAGCCAAGCCGCGATTGTGGGCGCTAGCAATCCCGCTTTGACCGCACTCCTGGCTTGGGTGGTAATCCAAGAACAACTGGGCATTGTTCAAGTCAGTGGCATTTTGCTTGTAACCTTGAGTGTGGCATTGCTGGGTCGAACCATGGCCCCAACCCCAAAATAGGTAAAATTAGGTGATTATTAGGTGATTAACTGAACTGAGTTGATTGTTCTGTAGAAGCTCGTTTTAAGCCATGGCCCGCAAACAAAAATTTCCTCACCTTTTGGGGTCTAAGTGGACCTCCCAACAGACTACGTGGGGCTGGCGACATTTTCAGGTGGTTAACCGCCAAAATCAGGGGCCTTGGGTCTTTGCGGAAATGGTGGCCTGTTGTGACCCCCAGGTTCGCTTTTGGCTCAATGCCCAGCAACTCAAGCAACGAGACCTCTGGCAAGGGGGTTGGCAACCTTTACCCAGCGACTCAGATGAAAGCAAGAAAGGCCCTGGCGATCAATATAATTAATCTATTCCATTAGACTGAGTAACTATGACTGTTCCCCAAACCCTAGATACTGCCATTATTCAGGCGATCGCCGCGACCGAACGGGCCTTGGACGCGGGTTGTTTGCGAGTCCAAATTGAGTTGGCTATTCCCGAAATTGCCCTGCAAGCCCAGAGCTTAGCTCTGCAATTTACGCCGCTCTTTGAATCCTACGGACTCGGACTGCGGGTTTTATTTCCCGATACCGGTGCGGCATCCTTGGCCCGACGTGATTGGGGAGAGACGTGGTTTCAAATTAGTGACCTGGGCAGCCGCTACACGCCCATTGAAATGAAAATTGCCGACACAGACCAGGCTTATTTGGTCGTGTCTCCCTCGGCGGTGGAGGTGCAAATTGTGGAACAGCTTTGTGAATTAGCTGGCGATCGCCCGGTGGTGTTGCTGATTCCACAACTAGAAGATGTCTCCATCGTCGGCATTGGCTACGCCGCCCGTAAACTGCGGGAACGCTTTTTGAGTACTTTAATCTCTAGCTATTACTTTAGACCCCTAGACGGGGCCGTCGTTCTCCGCTCTTTCCCGTCCCAATGGCAGGTTTATCTCGAAGAAGAAAACGATAGCTATCGCCTCATTGCCGAGGAGCCCCAAAAGCCCATGGGAGATGACCTAGAGCAATTAATCCTCAAGGCTACGATCCCGGCGGGAAGCGAGCCAGCGGGTAGTAATCCAGCCAAAAAATCCGGGTTATTTGCCAGTATGGGACGATTTTTGCGGGCCTTGAATCAATAGCTCAGTCAATATCGGCGGACAAAACCACATCTTCGTAGAGCAGGGCAAGGGAGCAACGAAAGTTGAGGCTGGTGAATTCAATTTCGGCATCGATCTCAGGGACTGAGACCCCGTCTTCTGGGTAACTAGTGAGTTCCCATTTGCCCAGGTTTCCCCGCCGATAAATATCCACAGCCATCTTTTCCGAATTAATTAGAATATACTCCTGGAGACTCGGTAATCGACGATAGAAGCGAAATTTGTCTCCTAAATCAAAGCCGGCTGTCCCTGGAGAAAGAACCTCCACAATTAAGACAGGAAAAAGGATCGCATCCCTGGCACGTTGATCCTGTTCATGGCAACTCACCACCAGATCCGGATAAAAATAAGGACCCTGGGCTGAGATTTTAACCTTGGCATCGGACATTCTCACTTTACAGCCCTTGCCGCGCAAAAAAGGCCGCAGGACGCTGGTCAAATTGACGGCAATATCATTGTGGGGAAGCGTCCCGCCGGTCATGGCATAGACCTGTCCCTGGATATATTCATGGCGCAGGGGTTGTTCCGCTTCCCAGGCTAAATACTCGTCTGGGGTCAAAAAAGAGTCTTGGCGACTGGCGATCATCAGAAAACCTCCGTAGCTATTTGGGGTACTATTACTATTCCCATTGAATGTCTTGGCGTTCTTTGAGCACTTGTTGATAAACGGCTTCGGTTTCTTCGGCTAGAGTACGCCAACTAAACCGTACTTCCAGGTCAGTATAGGCATTCTCGACTAAGGTTTGGGCGTAGTCAGGATTTTTGAGCACCTCAACAATGCCCCAGGCTAGGGAGTCCGGGTTATTGGGATAGGTGACAATGCCGGTTTTTCCATGCTGAACTACTTCTGCCAGTCCACCCGTATTGGATACCACCACCGGCACCCGCGCCGCAAAACTTTCGAGGGCGACAATGCCAAAAGGCTCATATAAACTAGGAAAAACGGCACAATCGGCGATTGTCTGGAAGTGGTCTAGGTCTTCATCGGAAATAAAGCCGGTAAAAAGACATTGATCACCAATTCCTAAGCTCCAGGCCCGTTGTTGAAGACGTTCGGTATTGCCGCCACCGATGATCACAAATTTAACGGCGCCATTGAGTTGACTCAAGACCTGGGGCGCCGCACTTAGAAGCACAGAAACGCCTTTTTCGTAGGTCATGCGTCCGACATAATAAACAATCTTTTGGTGATCTTGGGCGAATTTACGACGGAATTGGGTGTAATCGAAGGTCGGGTCTTGGCGTTTTTTTTCAGGACGAATGCCATTATAAATAACGTTCATTTTGTCCCAGGGGGTGGAAAAGGCTCTTTCTAGTTCATGGCGCATGTAGTGGCTACAGACGACGACCCGCCAAGCGTTGTGGATTAATAGCCCTTCTTTGCCGGCAATGTAATGTTGGGTGTCATTATATAAGCCGTTATAACGACCAAATTCGGTGGCGTGAATGGTGACCACCAGGGGAAGTTTAAAATGGTATTTTAAGGCGATCGCCGCATCTCCAACCAGCCAATCGTGGGCGTGAATTAGATCAAAACCACCGACGTGAGCCATTAGGTGTTGGCTTTGTTGGTCCATGCTATGGTTCATATTCAGAACCCAATGGAAAAAATCGGTGCCGTGGTCTACCGCAACTCGATAAATGTGAATGCCTTCTACCCGTTCGTAGGCAGGGGCATGGTCAAATTCCACCGTTATGAGGTGAATGTCATGGCCTAATTTCACCAATTCAGGATACAGTTCTGCCACATGGCGAGCAATTCCCCCAACAAGTCTGGGGGGAAACTCCCAAGCTAGCACCAAAATTTTCATTGACTCAAGCCCTCACTTCTAACCCTACTATGGCTCAAAGGGTTACCCATAATGGTAGCGGGTTTACTTTTTTCTGATTAAATGTTGATATTTAACGGCGGCGACGCTCTGCCAATTTCCCCTGAATCATGTACCAACCGCGCTTTAGTCGTAGATCCAACGAAAATCCCCGTTTGGCGCGAATCACGACGGTTCCGGCGACACGGTCGTGGAAGGCTTGGTTGAATTCTTCATCACTCAATGCCAGACCACAATCCATCAGCAGAGGCGCGATTAGTAACAGCATTGAAATCGCATTCATAAAATTGATATTCAAGCCCACCATGGCTGAGAGCGACGCCAGTCCCAAAATACCCTCCCGTTTAGCCAAGTCCGTTGCCTCTGGGAGCCGTCGAAAGCGGTAATTAATCACCTTTAGGTCAAAAGCCCAATTTCCCAAACTTTGCCCTTGGTTGGTCAGCACGATAATGACGCGAAAAACCAACCAAACCCCGAGGAAAACAACAGCCCTCAGCCAGCCAGTAGCAAAGGAACTTAAGAGCCAAACCGTCACAAAATCCAGCAGGTAGGCATAGGCGCGGCGTTCTAGGGGAACCCGTGGAAAACGTCGTTGGCGTGAAAGGTCATCGGAGTACATAAAAATTACACCTGACAGATTTGGCGGAGGGTCTCTACAAATTCAGGATAGGAGATGGCGGCGGCTTCGGCCCGATGAATGGTGGTGGTTCCCTTGGCGCCCAAGGCGGCGATCGCCAGACTCATGGCAATACGATGATCGGTAAAGCTATCCACGTCTGCTCCTTGTAGGGGTCGGCCCCCAGTGATTTCTAGACCATCGGCAAATTCTGTGATCTGGGCACCGAGTTTAGTCAGTTCACTGGCCACCACCGCTAGGCGATCGCTTTCCTTCACCCTCAGTTCCTCGGCATCTTGGATACGGGTAACGCCTTGGGCAAAGGCTGCGGCCACCGCCAAAATGGGAATTTCATCAATTAAACGGGGAATAATCTCTCCACCAATGGTACAGCCGTGGAGTTGACTGGACTTCACCCGTAAATCCGCCACCGGCTCTCCCGTGACTACCCGTTCATTTTCTAAGGTAATGTCTGCTCCCATGCGCTGGAGGATTTCCCAAACGCCGGTACGAGTGGGATTAATGCCAACATTTTCGATCAGCAGGTCTGAGTTGGGAATAATCGCGGCAGCCACCAACCAAAAAGCGGCGGAACTAATATCCCCCGGAACGACGACCGCCTGGCCGCTCAAGGTTGCTGGACCAAAAATGGAGACACTGCGGCTATCGGGATCAACCTCAAGGGTCGCGCCAAAGGCTCGCAACATGCGTTCACTGTGATCCCGTGAGAGGGCCGGTTCTGTGACCGTGGTTTTTCCTTTGGTGGCCAAGCCGGCGAGTAAAATACAAGACTTGACCTGGGCTGAGGCGATGGGAGACTGGTAATGAATCGGGTTAAGGGTTTGTCCTTGAACGGCCAGGGGAGCCAAAGTATTATTTTTTCGCCCCCAAATCTGTGCTCCCATGGATTGGAGGGGCATGATCACCCGGGACATGGGTCGAGATCGTAGCGAGTCATCGCCGGTCACACTAAAAAATCGTCCCCCATGGGATGCCAATAGGCCCAACATCAGGCGCATGGTGGTGCCAGAGTTCCCAGCATTAAGCACATCCATGGGTTCTTGCAAATTTCCCAGACCAATGCCCTGCACCGTTACTTTTTCGCTATTTAACTCAGAAATCGTGGCACCCAAGGCGCGAAAACAGGCGGCGGTACTGCGGGGGTCTTCTCCCAATAATAATCCTTCAATCACCGTTTCCCCGCTGGCGATCGCCCCTAACATCAAAGCGCGGTGGGAAATAGACTTATCCCCAGGAATACGAATTTTGCCCCGTAGAGCAAGGCCCGTAGCCGGCGGCGACAATTGCAGAGCATGGGCAGGAGTCGTGGTGTCGAGAGCAATGAATGACATGGGCGAGCCGAAAACAAGAGATAACCTGACCATTATCCCAAGGAACGGTAGTCCCGCGGAGGAGTCCTTTGCTTAGCTCAGGAGCAGATCTTGTTACAATAGTTAACAGTTTAAGTCCTAATCCCTGCGTTACCCATGCCCCAAGCCCTCTTGCCACCCCCCATTGATGGAGAATCTATCACCCTAGATGCGGTGGTGGAGGAAGTACCGCCGGCCCATAGTCCCCGGGTTCCCAAGAGTCATCTTGAAGATTTGGGGCCAGTGTGCGATATTTTTCCTGAAAGTTGGCAATATCACCCTGACCTAATCACTGATTTTTACCGCGGGCGACCGTTTCAAGTCTTGGCCCGCCTTTGGAATATTATCTTTCCCTTCCTCTTTTTTACCTTGGGAATCTGGTGGGACAACCTCCGGGGCAAAAACCCCAAGGCCTCTCGACCCCGCGCAATACAGCTGCGACGACTCCTGACCCAGTTGGGCCCCACCTACATCAAAATAGGACAGGCGCTCTCGACCCGTCCAGACCTTGTTCCCCCCATTTATTTAGAAGAACTGACGACCCTGCAAGACCAACTCCCCTCTTTCCCCAATGAAGTCGCCTATCGCTTTATTGAAGAAGAACTCGGGGCTCCAGCGACGGAAATCTATGCAGAACTATCTGACGAGCCCATTGCGGCGGCGTCCCTCGGACAAGTGTATAAAGGCACTCTCAAAACCGGCGAAAAAGTAGCGGTGAAGGTGCAACGCCCTGACTTGGTCAAGCGCATTACCCTGGATATCTACATCATGCGGACCTTGTCTATCTGGGCGCAACGTAATATTAAACGTCTGCGCTCTGACCTGGTGGCCATTACTGATGAATTGGCCAGTCGCATTTTTGAGGAAATGAATTATTTTCAGGAAGGATGCAACGCCGAAAAATTTGCCGAACTCTACGGCAATTCCCCTGAAATCTACGTCCCCCGCATTTTTTGGGACTACACAGGACGACGGGTACTGACGATGGAATGGATTGAGGGCACCAAACTCACTAATATTAAAGCGATTCAAGCCCAGGGCATTGATGCCACCCATTTGGTGGAAGTCGGGGTGCAATGTTCCCTACGGCAATTATTAGAATACGGATTTTTCCACGCTGACCCCCACCCCGGTAACTTGTTGGCGATGGAGGATGGCCGTCTAGCCTACCTCGATTTTGGCATGATGAGCAATATTGAGCCCTACCAACGTTATGGGCTGATCGAGGCAGTGGTCCACCTAGTGAACCGAGATTTTGAGTCTCTGGCCCAGGATTACGTCAATCTAGAATTTCTTAAGGCGGATACCGATCTGACGCCCATTGTCCCGGCACTGAATCAAGTCTTTGGCAATGCCCTCGGTGCAAGTGTGGCGGAGTTGAATTTCAAAAGCATCACCGATCAAATGTCCGCCATGATGTACGAATTTCCCTTTCGCGTTCCGGCTTACTATGCCCTGATTATTCGCTCCATGGTCACCCTAGAAGGCATTGCCATCGGCATTGACCCAAATTTCAAGGTTTTGAGTAAGGCCTATCCCTACGTTGCCCAGCGACTTTTGACCGATCAATCTCCTCAACTACGGGCATCCTTGCGGGATTTATTATTCAAAGACAATTCCTTTCGCTGGAATCGTCTGGAAAATCTTCTGCGGAATGCTCGCACCTCGCCGGATTATGACTTTGACCATCTTTTGAATCAAGGCACAGAGTTTCTTTTCTCGGAACGGGGTCAGTTTATTCGAGAGCGCCTGGTGAGCGAATTAGTCAATGCCCTGGATCGTTTTGGACGACAAACCTGGGTGAATTTGACCCTAGGCATCCAAGAACAATTGGGATTAGTGACCCCGCGCCCCTCCTCCTCCCTTGTTGCGAATCCTCAAACGGATTCCTGGGAACACCTGAAGAATGTATGGCAGATTTTAGAGTCCACCCCCGGCTTTGACCCGATGAAATTAGTCCCGGTAATGACGAAATTAGTTACCAATCCTACCTCTGCCCAGATGGGACAACAAATAGTGGAAGGACTCCTACAAAGGGCGATCGCCCGTTTAATTCGCCATTGGGCCATGGCATTAGACAGCAAACCCCCCGCCTCAGTTTCTTGATTTTGATGGCGCTCTAAGGTTTGACTAATACGTTGAATACCTTTTCGGTCTAGGCTTGGTGGCCCCAAGAAAGTTAGACATGGGCGTGGACATGATCGTAGATCTCTCGTCTAGACCAGTTTCCCAATGCCACATGCAGACGAATGGCAGCAATTTGATGAAAAATATGGGGGACACGGGTCACAAACAATTCTCCATCAATCACTTCGTATCGTTTCCAGCCGTCGTCGTCGGGCATGACTTCAACGTCTTGTACTGTCCAGCGCACCCGATTGGCAACCATGGTGACCTTCATTAATATCCATACAGTTTAATTTAATCACTATCCCCCTAACCCTACCAAAAATAGCCGGCTTGGATCTGGGTTTGTTGCCTCTGGTGGTGTGAGGTGGATCCCAAAGGTCTGGCCAGAAAAAGTTAAACCGATGGCGGATGGAGCCAGAATTTTGCCTAGGTCATTTAAAAAGTTGATTAAATGCCATGGCTCCTCTCTCTGTCTGCTACCATTTGGTCACGTCCTTAAACATCTACCATTTTCTTGGCTTTTTCAGCCCTAACCCCAGCAAACTCCCATGATAGAAGCCACAGCAAATACCGTTGAAGAATCTCTCCTTTCCCGAGAAGAACGAGTTACCCAAATTGCCAATCTGATCGAAACGCTTCGGGCCGCCGATGAAGTCGCCAATAACGGTTATTTAATCACCAGCTCAGAGTTGGCAGATTTGATGGATGTCAACGCCAGTGCCGTTACCAGTCGTGGCGATCATTGGTCTTGGCGCAATTGGGTGGTCTCCCGTGTTAGACGAGAGGGCAATCAAATTCTCTGGCAGTTAGAACGCATAGATTGAAATAATGGTTGACCCCCTAATCCAACTCAAGGGCATTTCCAAAAGCTTTGGCGATCGCCGTATTCTCGACCAAGTAGACCTGTCTATCTATCCAGGGGACGCCTTGGTCATCATCGGCCCGTCAGGGACTGGAAAATCCACCATCCTCAGAATTATTGCCGGACTCCTGCCGCCGGACTCGGGAGAAATCTTGATCAAAAACGAGCCGCGCCAGGGTTTGGCCGAAGATGGCAAAGACCCCATTCGCGTAGCGCTTGTCTTTCAACAATCAGCACTGTTTGACTCCCTCACCGTCGAAGAAAATGTGGGCTTTATTTTGCACGAACATTCCCCACTCCCCCCGGAAACCATTCGTCAATTGGTGGAAGAAAAATTAGCCCTAGTCGGGCTCCAGGGCATTATGGATTATTATCCCGCCCAACTCTCCGGGGGCATGCGAAAGCGAGTGAGTTTTGCCCGGGCGATCATGTCCAATCCCGAAAATCCCAAGGATGACCCGGAAATTATTCTCTACGATGAACCCACCGCCGGGTTAGACCCCATTGCCTCCACCGTCATTGAAGATCTAGTCCGTCGATTGCAATGTACGCCCCAGGGTTGTGGTACTTACGTCATGGTCAGCCATCAAGAAAGCACCATTCGTCGCACAGCGGATCGCGTAGTTTTGCTCTATGACGGTAAAATTCAATGGCAAGGAGCCGTAGGCGAAATTGAAACCACTGACCATCCCATGGTTCGTCAATTTTTTAGTGCCTCCGTCGCTGGCCCGATCAACATCCTGGATTAACAGACATATCCGGCGTCCTGCAAGACTTCAATAATCCTCAGAAATTACTATGTTTCGATCCCGCACAATTCAAGAAGGCACTGTTGGACTATTTGCCCTGTTCGGACTGGTACTTTTGGGTGGGGTAGCCCTCTGGCTCCGGGGTGGAGGCTTTGGCACTCAAGGTTATCGTTTCCAGGTGCAATTTGAAAATGCCAGTGGACTCCAAAGTGGCGCCCCCGTCAGATTTCGTGGAGTAACCGTCGGGAAAGTGGCTCAATTATTGCCCGGCAGTAATGGGATTTCGGCTGTCATCAACATTGCCTCCGTCCAGTTAAGAATGCCCAAAGACTCGATCATTCAGATTGGGCGGCATGGGCTGATTGGTGAAGCATCCATCGATATTTCCCCGGCAACAACCCTTTCCGCCGAGGCCTTAACCATCGACCCCTTATCACAATCCTGTAGAGAAAAAAATACGATCATTTGCAATGAGTCCCAATTACAAGGGGAAAAAGGGTCTCAACTTTTTGAAAGTATAGATCGTCTCAGTCGGGCCTATAGTGACCCAGCTTTTGTGGAGAACATAAATACGACAATTCGGAGTGCCAATCTAGCCGCCAATAATATTGCCAAGATGACCCTAGAAGTGAGTCGCCTTTCTAGCACCGCTCGGGAGCAAATCGGTGATATTGGTAAAACCACCACGGCGATCGCCAATGTTGCTGACAACGCCAAAGTTTTGGCCCAAAATCTTAATCAATTGGTCGTTGAGAATCAGACCCAATTAAGTCAAACCATCCAAGAAGCAACCCAACTGATGGGCAACCTGAATCGCCTAGTGCAGGACAATGAGCGTCAGGTTGCCAATACCCTAATCGGTATTCAATCCACCAGCCAAAAAATCCAAACCCTGAGCCAAGAAATGGAAAGTACCCTAAAAACCGTCAATCGGGGTTTAGCCTCCGTCGAGGTGGAACGGGTTGCCAAAAATCTAGACCTGGTTCTTGCGAATACGGCGGAAACGACCGAAAATCTTCGCAAACTATCGACTAGCTTCAATGACCCGACCATGGTGCTGACCATTCAGCAAACCCTGGATTCCGCGAGGGTGACCTTTGCCAATACTCAAAAAATCACCAGTGACCTGGAAGAACTGACCGGGGATCCCGTTTTTCGTAGCAATTTGCGTAAACTGGTGGATGGCTTGGGCAATCTGGTCTCTTCCACCGAGCAGTTGCAACAGCACGCCTACACGGCTCAATTGCTGGATAGCAGTTCCCAACAACTCCAATATCACATTGATGTCCACGAACAGTTGATTAGTTATCAAGCGAGTTACCTCAAGGCACAATCCCCGGAGTCGGCGTCCGTGAACGGGTCTGCTGTTAGCCCCTCTCCCTTGGCTACTCCCATACCCATGGTTTCCCCCAGGGAATAATTACTCATACCTATATTCAGGCGATTGCCCATGTTAAATTTTTATCGCTGGAGTCTTTTTTGGGGACTTTTTCTAAGCCTAGTCCTGATTTTCCCCCAAAATCCTGTTTTAGCTGATATTTGCCGCTCCCAGGACGGTCACCACTGGTGTTTAGACGCCGTCAAACGCAGTGCCAAATACCCCTGGGAATATCGGGCGAGTCTGAGGATCGATGGTGTTCTCCAAGCCGACTCTATTCTTTACAACTGCCGCGACTGGGTCAAAATTGGCACCGATGGCTACGCAAACCCCTTTGAAGTCAATGGTCTGGGCAAAAAACTCTGCCGCGCTCTCAAATTCTAGGTCAAGGCTCAACATTAAGCGCAGATTTTTAGTTTTACAGGGAATTTCGGCAAATAGGCACGGACTTTGACCCCCTAAAAACATCTTACCTTATACTAGTTCAAACAAGCTTACGCCCAAATTGTATCAATTTATAGCGAAATATTTTGATTTATAGCGTATTGTCAAAAAATCTTAAACTGAGTTCACCTAACTTTTTAATAAAGATTTAAGATTTATAACGTTTTGGTTTCAAATAGCGCGAAAACTAGCAACTCAGACTAAGGTATGGGTATTATGTGTTCTCTCCTAGGAGACACTAGATTGATCAGGAGATAACCTTTATGACTAAACACATTCGATCCCTGGCGATGACAGCATTATTCAGTTTTGCCCTGCCGGTTGTCCTAGTCAGTTCATTGCTCACAGGGCTTTGGCTCATTAGCTTCATGCCACTCATTTCCTTTTTTGGCCAGTGTGGCACCTCCCTGCTCCTGCAATTTTTGATTGTTTTTGGCGATGGTTCCGCTATTCCCGGCCTACTGATCATTGGCGCTACCTGTAGCCTCGTCGGTGGCGTTTTTGACCTGTTTAATTTTTATCTCTACCAGGATGTGCATCACTCCTAACTGTCCTTGGGCTGCTTGAGGGATAAAGGCCCCCCGCTAGACTAGGACTAAACTCAGTTTCAGTTAACGTTTTGGCATCGCCATTTCCAGATTAGCTGCGCCTTTTCTGAATTATTGCCTTCCCTCCGACTATGAATCGTCCCAAAAGGTCTAGTTTTCGCTCCTTTTTTCTCATCGCCACCCTATCCCTCTCTATTAATCTCGGTGTCGCTCAAGTCAGCCATGCCCAGTCCTGGTTAGACCTATTGTTGCAAGGGTTTCAGGTCATCCAGCTCTCGAATCTATCCCCCCGCCAAGAGTTACGCATTGGCCAACAAATTAACCAACAATTGATCCAGCAGGGGCAGTTTCGCCCGATGCAAAATCCGGGTCTCAATCGCTACATCAATGACATCGGACAACGCCTGGCGCACACCAGCGCCCGTCCTGATTTACCCTATACCTTCCAAGTCTCCAATGACCGGAGTATCAACGCTTACGCTACCATGGGCGGCTTTGTTTATGTGAATACCGGGCTCATTACCGCCGCCGAAAATGAAGCAGAATTAGCCAGTGTCATGGCCCATGAAATAGCTCACATTACGGCTCGTCATTCGGTGAATCGAATGCGCGATCTAGCCCTGTCCCAAGGATTAATGACCGCCGCTGGTTTGCAAGAAAGCACCATGGTTAAACTTGGGGTAGAACTCGCCGTCAACTTACCCATGAGCCGAGAGGCAGAATTAGAAGCGGATTCCCTCGGGCTCAAAAACATGATTCGAGCGGGCTATGCTCCCCTGGGGATGGTGACCTTTATGCAGAAGTTGCAACAGAGTGGCAGTTCTGCTCCCGAATTTTTGAGTAGTCATCCCCTCACCGCCAACCGCGTTACCGCTCTCAAAAAAGCCGTTTCCCCCCAACGCGCAAGGGTTGGTGATGGCTTAGATGCGAGGGCCTACCAAGCTCAACTGAGTCAGTGGCTTTAAAAGGGATTTCTTGATTGAGTCTGCTCACCGAAATATTTTGCAAAGGATTTGATCAACCAAGGTTTTTGCTATGGTTGATATAGTCTTTTTTTATGAATCACCCCTGATGGTCAAAAAAACAACTCAACCGGCTTTGTCTAGTCTTCCTACCGCGATATCTCACTCCCGCAATACCCAGCCTTTGGGGGTCGCCCCCGGTCGAGTGATTCGCGGGCCTGTTCAGTATCAGGGAGCAGAAATAAAACGGTTGGGGTCTCGTCCCCTGGCGATCGCCGGTTCAACGACCTGGGAGCTAGTGAGCAATACCTTAGAAGCTCTAGCCCAAAGCGAAGGATTAGATCTATCAAATGTAAACTATGGCCGTGACTGTTGCGAATCCTCACTGCAAAACATTATGGGGACTCTTAACCGCCACCAAGCCGACTGCATTCTGGCGATCGGCGGAGGTAAAGCCCTAGACCTAGGCAAACTCGTTGCCCACCAGGCTAGCCTGCCCATCATCACCATTCCCACCTCAGCGGCCACCTGTGCGGCCTGGACGGCACTGTCTAATGTTTATAGCGAAGACGGTGCCTTTCAGTACGATGTCAGCTTATCTCGTTGCCCGGATGTGCTTATCCTCGACTACGACTTGATTCAAACGGCCCCCGCCCGTACCTTAATTGCTGGCATCGGCGACGCGATCG
>JBGSZT010000020.1:0-52443 GCA_041750255.1 Synechocystis sp. | reverse complement strand
AGCTACTTGTGTCGTAAATTCATCAAGCAGTGCTTCTTCTTCTGGGGGCATCGGTAACATAACTTTCTACCTAAAGGGAACTCTTCCATTCTCTCATAGCCACGCTAGTCTTTGCGTATTATCTCAAGTGGGATGCACCCGTTCAAATGTCTGAAAGGTAGGTTCTGTTGTTGCAGCTTTCTTTTCCTTAGTGAACATTTCAAAAGAGATCTTCTCTGTCGGTATTCCTATTTCTTGAAGACCCGATCTAAGGGAGTTCATAAAGGGTGGAGACCCACACAAAAAGTATTCTGCTTCTTCTTTAATAAACGAATGAATTAAATTTGTATCAATATAACCCGTAGAATGATAAAGTCCTTCGTCTTCTGGTCTTGGTTTGCTATAAGCATAGTGGAGGTGTAGGTTGCAATTTATCTTTGCCAGGTTTGCCATCTCTTCCCGCAGTGCATGAAAACTACCATCCCGCGCTCCATGGAAGAACCAGACTTGCCGCTGGGGACTCTGAATGATTGACGCCTTTGCCATGGCGATCATGGGCGTAATACCTACACCGTTACTAACTAAAACGATAGGGTTTGCTTTCTCTAAATCCAAAAAAAATCTGCCATTAGGAGGCTTGGCTGGGATAATTGATCCCACATCTACTCGATCATGCATAAAGTTAGAAGATAGACCTGGAGGGACATCCAAATCCTTAGGAGCCAATTCTCGTTTAATAGAAAGGCGATAATACTTTTGATGTAGATCGTAATCTGAAAGAGAATAGGTACGAATTATAGGCTTGCTTTGCTCCGGTATATCCAGTTTGATGGTCAAAAACTGACCAGGCAAAAAGTCTGGCAATTCTTCTTCATCTTGTGGTTGAAGATAGAACGAGGTAATTTCTTGACTTTCTTTCACTTTGCGGATGACGATAAAACTACGCCAATCTCGCCAAATTTTGTTGTCAATTGGTTCGATATTGGTAGTAGCTAATTGCTCATATTTTTGTTGTGTTTCGCCTGCTAGCGCCCCCCCCATTGAGCCCAACACGGTTCCGGCTAAAATTATGATTGAACTAGTACGGTAAACATTTTCTTCTTTAAGATTAGCCACTCCAATGACAAATGCTGATGCCATAGTGAGCATAGAACCTATTCCTAATCCTGCAATAATTGACCTCAAAAAAGGATTTTGAATATCTTGTAATTCCCTAAATATAGTTGCCATGATAAATCACTGTTCCTGATAATTCCAGAGTAAACCCCCATCAACAAAAAAGGTAGAACCTGTAACATAGGCCCCATCATCGGAAGCCAAAAATGCTACTAAACCCGATACATCTTGGGGTTTTCCTAACCGACCGAGAGGAATGTTTTGTAGTAAAGATTTCAGTTTAACAGGGTCATTCAGGAGTTGGGTATTGATAGGAGTTTCGATCGCCCCGGGCGCTATATTATTGATCGTAATACCGTGGGAACCAACTTCTACTGCTACGTTACGGGTCATCATCTTCATTGCTCCCTTACTGGCGCAATAGGCAGTAAAGTGAGGAAAAGGTAACTCTTCATGCACCGAACTGACATTAATAATTCTTCCAGGACGTTTAGTTTCTAATAGATGTTTAACAAAGGCTTGAGTCGCAAAAAAAACTCCTTTGAAATTAACATTCATCACGGCATCAAAATCTTGTTCGGTGACTTCCCAAAAATCGGCGTGTTTTTCAATGCCTGCATTATTTACCAGAATATCGAGGTTGCCAAATCGATCAATACTTTCTTTTATTAATCGCTGCACATCATCAATCATGCCTAAATCCGCCCCGATTGTGTAACCTCGTTCGTGATCACAATATCCTTCGAGTTGTTGGCACCTATCTCCTAAGCCAAGGGATTTGATCTGTTCTAATGTTTCTTCTGCTCCTTGGGGATTTGATCGGTAATTGATCACCACCTGCGCTCCTTCTGCGGCTAAACGAACGGCAATGGCTTGGCCAATTCCGCCACTGCTCCCTGTCACCAATGCTACTTTGCCATCAAGACGAGCCATGATTTATTCTCTTGTTAGGTTGAATCGTTAACGAATGGACAGGTTAAAATCAAATATATGATAGATGTAACTGAAACCCTTGTGGTGACTCAAAGCTATTGAAGGCTATTGTAAGTTTAATTGCCTCCTCCTACTTAGCCAAAAAAAACAATCACAAGAATAATCGGGATTGCTTTACCTTTCTACTTCACTTCTGCGGGCTGAAATTTTTCAACCTTACCCTTTTTGATTGCGACGACCACATCGTAGATAGTACAAAGAGAGACGGTTGTATTGTCTTTTTTGCTATAAAGATTGACGACCATACCTGCACCACCCGGTTGAATCCCAATAGGGGTTAGGTCTTCCTTGTAATATTTGCGCATTAACTGAGCGCTTTCGGGTTTGCCTTTGAGAGCAGAGATTTTGTTGATTTTCTCCTGAGAAGAAACGCTTTGAGCTACAACTTCCGTCTTGGCTACTACATCGTGGGGCAGAATAACGGAAGACATACTCAAAATACCTGCCAACGCAACACCGCCCATAACACTTTTCGTTTTCAAGTTCGTTTCCTAAGTCGTTTGAGGTTATACCGTTAACACTGACTATGATCTCTCAGATGTTGATTTTGATCAACAGTTTTTTTCTATCGGGGTTATAGAAGCTTTCTATAGGGAAAGAAAACTCGAAAAATTGCCTTATTTTCAAGATGTCTATCTTTTTTGTCCCTGTCCTCATCAAGGCAACATCTCTAGTCCAAGAAAACCGGATGGCGAAAGCCTCACCTTTATGGGTATAGTGGCAGAAGTACTAGTTATTGCCGCTATGCCAGCCCATCCCCTCGGCTCCGTCATTCAAGGGTCCCTCAGTCAGGGCCTAGAAATTCGTCTCCATCCCGATGTGTCCGTAGAAGAGATGCGAGTGGGGAAATTTTTGGTGGTCGAAGGCAGTAAGTCCCGATTTTTTTGCCTTCTAACCGATGTCTCTCTCGGCACCGCCAATCCGCGAATTTTGGCCAATCCGCCCAACGTGGAAGACAGCCTCATGCGCGAAGTCTTGGCGGGGAGTGGCACCTACGGAACCTTAGAATTGGCACCCATGCTCATGTTTACTCCCACCGACGCAGAGACGACGTTTAGGCCCCAAAGCAAGCCGTCCCAGGGGAATGGATTAGCGTCATTTTCTGCCCAGAGTAGTGCCGAGGTGGAATTATCGCCCGTCAAAACCATTCCTGGCCACTTTAGCCAAGTCTTTGAAGCCAGTGAGCTAGATTTTCGCACGGTCTTTGGTTGGGAGGATGACCCCTTTCGCCGTAATTTTTCCATTGGCCAACCCCTAGATATGGATGTGCCGATTTGTCTAGATTTAGACCGCTTTGTGGAGCGTAGTAACGGCGTCTTTGGTAAATCGGGGACTGGTAAGTCCTTTCTGACTCGTTTGCTTATTTCCGGCATTATTCGCAAGGAAGCGGCGGTGAACTTGATGTTTGATATGCACTCCGAATATGGCTGGGAGGCGATGCGTGAGGGCAAGCAGATTTCGACAGTCAAAGGATTGCGGCAATTATTTCCGGGGCAGGTGGAAATTTTCACGTTAGATGCCGAATCCACCAATCGCCGGGGGGTGCGCGATGCCCAGGAACTCTACCTCAGTTTTGACCAGATTGAAATTGAAGATATTCGTTTGGTGGGCTTTGAATTGGGAATCTCGGAGGCGGCTCTGGATAACGCCAATATTCTCTATGCCGAGTATAAAAAACATTGGATTAATCATCTATTGGTGATGACCAATGAGGATATCAAACTTTTCTGTGAAGAAAAACAAGGCCACCCCGGTTCGATCATGTCGCTCCAGCGCAAACTCAAACGACTGGAGAGCCTGAAATATTTGAAGGATCACTCTTCCCACAACTACATTGACCAGGTTTTGCAATGTTTGGAAGCAGGAAAAAATGTCGTGATTGAGTTCGGCTCTCAATCTAACCTTCTTTCCTATATGTTGGCGACGAATATGATTACCCGTCGTATCCATGCTACTTACGTCAAAAAAGCTGAAACCTTTCTGCAAAGTAAAAATCCTGGCGATCGCCCCCGGCAGTTGGTCATTACCATCGAAGAAGCCCACCGATTCCTGGACTCGAACATTGTCCACCAAACTATTTTTGGCACGATCGCCAGGGAGATGCGAAAATATTTTGTCACCTTGCTAGTGGTGGATCAACGACCATCCGGGATTGACAATGAAGTCATGTCTCAGATTGGCACCCGCATCACCTGCCTACTCAATGATGAAAAAGACATTGATGCTATTTTTACCGGCGTCTCGGGGGGCGCAAATTTACGCTCTGTGCTAGCCAAATTAGATTCTAAACAACAGGCTCTAGTGTTGGGTCATGCGGTTCCCATGCCTGTCGTCGTCCGCACCCGTCCCTACGACCAACAATTTTATCGAGAGATTGGCATTATCGACTGGAATGAAAAAAGTGATGAAGAGGTCTTAGCGGCGGCGGAGTTGGCTAAGGCTGACCTGGGATTTTGAGCGATGTTTACCTATTTGCGGACTCTACGCTTAGCGGATACCGATGCGGCGGGGGTGGTTTATTTTGCCGCTCTCTTGTCTATTTGCCACGAAGCCTACGAAGCCTTTCTCGAAGCCCAGGGCATTAGCCTTGGGGCGGTTTTGCGTCAACCCAACCTAGCGGTTCCCATTGTCCATGCCGACATTGACTTTCTGCGGCCTCTCCACTGTGGCGATCGCCTGGCAATTGAGCTCGGGATCCAGCGACTGGGACAGAGTCGCTTTGACAGTCACTATCGAGTTTACCTGATTATCCAACCTAACCTAACCGTTGCCCAGGCATCCCTCACCCATGTTTGCATTGATCCGACCCAGGGCCAAGCGATTCCCCTACCAGAAGTATGGCGACAAATGTTAACGGTGACCACAATCACAACAAGTCGTGATCCAAATCATTGCCAAGGGTGACTATTTTCTCGCAAGATTAAGTCAAGTTTGAACTTGAAGCCATGGCCAAATTGTCTGTCCGTCCCCTGCAACCCAATCCCTTCACCACCCACCGCGACCCTCAAACCGGGGAATGGCAGGTCAAAAAAAATGCTGAGCAAGAAGCAAACTCAGCGCAATCGAACTCCCTAGAGCATCGTTAATTCTCCCACTACCTCTAGCCGCTTGTAGGGACTCAGGGTCATGAATTTATCGGCTAGAATTTCAGCGACCGTCGGGGAAATCCAGCCCATTTGCCGTAATAAATGGATTGCTACGGCATACTTAGCCCGTTTTGCCCCATCTTTGACCTTGATGGCTAATCCTAATCCTTCGCCGACCTTGGCCACACATTGGATTCCTTCCGCCCCAGATTTACTGACTAATTCGCCTTCCATGAGCCGCATCAATTCAGTATCAAAGGCCCCCTCTCCCGCCACAAAATGAGGGTAGTAGGTCATAGCACGGGCGACTCGTTCGAGGTCTAACTGATGACCGGCTCCGAGTAGGGCATAAAGGTGAGCCATCTGTGCCAACTCCATGGAATAGGTCGGAGCGCCACAGTCGTCATGGGCTGCAATCAATTCAGCTCCGGGCATTCCCAAGAGGTCAGCAATTTTGCTTAAAATCAGTTTTTGAATCGGGTTACTGGGCTGGAGATAGGTATTCAGGGGCCAATTTCGCTGTTGACAAACCGCCAACATGCCAGCGTGCTTACCAGAGCAGTTGTGTTGTAGGGAAGTTTTTGCCCCCTCGGGGATGGGACATTGCAGGGCGCTGGGATCGATATCCGCTCGCCAAAGAATATTAAAAACCTGCCGGGCTTGTTCGGTGCTGCCTCGGTGGGAACTGCACATGATCGCCAGGTCTTTATCGGTCAAGTTAAACCGTTCTAGGGTTCCAGTGCTGGTCGCGGCCAGGGCTTGAAAGGGCTTGAGGGCAGAGCGAATAAAGGCCGGGCTATTGCCACTGCCTGCCACCAAAAGGGTTCGACCCCGGTGATCACACACTGAGGCTTCAACAATATGGACTGACTCCGTAATCCCTTCTCGGAGGAAGTGAACCTCGATTTGGGGCCCGTGGGGGAGTTTTCCTCTGCTCATGCTTTTAAGGGGAGATTTTGGCAAGACTTCACTCAACTTACACTATATTACTAACCGGATTTTGCACGGCTTTTGTTACAAAATGAATTGCCAGCCAAAGGCTCAGATCGCCGACAGTTAATACCGCTAAAATCAACAGGGCCCGTTGCAGTCGTTGTAAAACGGGGTTGATTTGATAACTCACAATCAGGCGATCGCGGGCGAGAATATCCTCGGGTTTTGGCCAGGCTTGACCATCGTACCAGCCAGATTCTTCGTAGGTCACTTTTTCGGCTCTCAGGCGATCGCCAACGTAATACCAACCCAAAAGAATACGCAGAAGCAACAATCCTAGAAGCAAAAAGACACCAAGCGCTGTGGCCAAGCCAAAAAGTATGACTTTTTTCTGGGGCGGGAAGCTGGCCGCCGCAATGGGAGCAGAGAGTAATCCGACCCAAAAGGCAACCCAAAGGATTTTTTTGAGAAAATCGAGTCCGCTCAAGGTTCCCCAGCGAAATAACCAAGCTTCTTTTAGGGCTTCGTATTCATTTACCGGTTGCTGTTCTGCGGGAACGGGACAGAATTGGGACGAAAATTTTCGTTGGGTACTCATGCGCGATCAACAAACAAGAAGCATTACTGAAAGGAAGGAGCCGCTGGCGGAGCATAGGGAAAATTAAATTCTTGGGCAAAACTTTCGATGGTGAATCCCTGGGCGTGGCCCCAAAAGGCTTCTAGTTTATAAAATTCGCGCTCATCGGGCATAAAACTATGGACTAAAATATCACCGTAGTCTTGAAGGATCCAACTACCATCAGCCTTTCCTTCGGTGTGCATTGGCAGTTTTTCATAGACCATTTCAATCTGTTTTTCGATGGTGTCGGCGATCGCCCGTAATTGAGTGCGGGAAAATCCGGTCACAATCACAAAATAATCGGCTAGATAGCAAATATCGCCAACATGAAGAATCACAATATTGTCAGCTTTGCGTTCGTCGGCGGCTTGCACAATCGACCAAACGACGGCTTCTGTATTAGGTTCAGTCCGATTCAAGCTAGGGGGAGGGGACGTTAGGATAGTCATTTCGTTGGGAATGGAAGTATGGAGGGTTTCGCTCATGCAGTAATGATGATTGTTTTTCTTGTCTTTCCATTGTAGCTTTGAATTTTTAGTGGCAAAGCCAGGAAGTCAGGAAGGACAGATTCTTGCTCTCATCAAATACAAGCTAGAAAAAACAGCACCAGGGGAAAAATCCCCCGATGCTGAGGTTGATTTAGCCAGGATTCCTGGCAAGTGCAGGTATTTTGAGCCGGATCTAAGGGGATTGAACGGCGATCGCCTGAAATAAGGCGGAGGGATTAAACATCACCCTCCACAATCAAATCCGATTCAAAATCATTTTCATACTCCTCTTGTAGTTCTGCTTCATCCTCTGGTGTCAAATCACGACCGGTATAGGCCCGGGCGATATTATCATCGAGCACCATATGAGCATCACTATTAAGATCTTCGACTAAAAGACGAGACGCGCGACGACTCTTGGGCAAGGTTTCCCCGGGCTCCGGCAAGCTATGAACCGCAGTGCGATGGAAGGTAGAGTGGTCCTCAGGACTTTCAGTCAAGGCGATCGCCTCCTCGTGGGTACTAAACCCAGTTCCAGCCGGGATTAATCGCCCAATAATCACATTTTCCTTCAGTCCACGCAGCCAATCTGATTTCCCTTCGATCGCCGCTTCGGTCAGCACCCGAGTAGTTTCTTGGAAGGATGCCGCACTAATAAAGCTATCAGTATTAAGAGATGCCTTCGTAATCCCCAGAAGAACCGGAGTATATTGGGCCGGAGCCGCGCCCGTAATGGCCATGGCTTCATTGACCTGTTCGATCTGGCGCAATTCCACCAATTCTCCGGGCAACGTAGTGGTGTCTCCACCATCATCAACCCGAACCTTGGAGGTCATTTGTCGAACAATCACCTCAATGTGTTTATCGGCAATGTCAATTCCTTGGGACTGATACACGGCTTGAACTTGATCCACCAGGAATTTTTGGGCGGCCTGAAGACCTTTCAAGGATGCTTGATAACAACCGAGGTTCTCCACGTAATAGCTAAAGAAAACCTCTAGGATTTCATGGGGATTAGGGGGACCATCGGTGAGGGGATGACCCACATCGACCCGCTGTTCATCGGCCACCATGGCATTTTGACCCGGCAGGAGCGGATATTCGCTGATGGTACCATCGTCCTCGATAACTTTGATGTCGATGGTTTCTCCCTCTAGGTATTCCACCTGACAAACTCCAGGTTTGCGGGCCAAAATACAGGCTTCCTTCGGCCGCCGTGCTTCAAGGAGTTCTTCAATCCGAGGTAATCCTTGAATAATATCTCCGGTTTTGGCCCGTTCAAAGACCAGCAGCACCAGGTTATCACCCCGTTGAACCAGGTCACCATCATCAATATGCAACACTGCCCCCGGTGAGACTCGGTAGGGACGCGCTAGACGTAGGGTAAGTTGATACTCATCTCCCTGGGGCACGACACTAATTACCTGGCCTGATTCCGCTAGCTGAACTCCAGGAGCAATTTCTTTGCCTGCCACGAGGAGTTGACTTTCACTAACCTGGGGAGCCTCCGCTAAGGTTAAAACAACTTGATCTAGTTCTCGCACCACCAAAACCCGGCGGATCGATTCAATGCCACTGCGAATGCCTCGAATAATGCCGGCTTCCTTACATTGAATTTCAGTCCGAGCCACCACCGCACCGTGGGGAATTTCATCCCCATCCTTAACCAAAATACGGGTCAAGGTAGCACCACTGTGAGGATCAGTTTCTTGATCACGGCGCAACACTAGGGATTCAAGGATAACCAACTGTAAACGCTGGCAATCTTCCTCTTCATCGTCTTGAAGTTCGATATCTGCCGCCAAATGGGCAAAACTATCATCACCACCAGCAATTTCCAGAACCAATTGCGTACTAAGGAGTTGAGATCCTTCCACCGACTTAACCCGATCGCCATCTTTATGAAATAGGCGTTGGACAGACCGGAGTTCAATTTGTCGATTGCCGTCGGTATTTTGAGAACCCTGGGAGGGGGCCGCTGGTTCATCAAAGACTTTATATTCTTCCACTGGACGCAGGAGTAGTCCTAATCCTTCGGTACTTTCAATCCATTCCGCTTGACGAAGTTCGGTGATAATAATACCGGGCAGGACTTCGGTGCCGGGTTGTATTAAGGAGCCGGCCTCTAGTTTGACCTTATCCGGGTCTACATCCAAGTGATATTCACCGGGCTTAATAATAATTTCCCGCAGAATGTCATTTTTCTGGATGACTTCCACAATGCCGCTGGACTGACAAAAAATATCCTTGACAACCTCGGTTCCCGCTTCTACGTACTGGCCATCCTCAACAATCAACAGAGAAATATCTTTGTTGATTTCATGGGTTTCTTCGGGAATCCAGAGCAGAGTGCCGCCCTTGGTGACTTCATAGCCCTGTTTACGCCCGCCCTTAGCCACTTCTACCCCAGCGTAGCGGAGCATCCCCCCCGTGGTAGTACGATAACGGTCATCAATCAATTCAGCCACAATGGCATGGTTTTGCACCTTACTGCCGGGGGCGGTTTTGAGCAAAAAGCGTTGTCCATCGCCGGTGTAGATCACATACTGCTCTCGGCCCCCACTACTTTCTAGCTTGACCTGGGCTTGATCCAGGAGAACCGATGCCGTAATAATTTCAATTTCTCGACTGCCATCTTCTAGACGCACGACACCGCCCGTAGCCGATATCAGACGAGTTTCCGCCAAAATACTGCCGACTTTCACCCGATCGCCATTTTTGACAACGGGCTCTGCGCCTGGGGGCAAATTATAGACTTCACCCGACAAAACCCAGACCAGTCCCCCCCGTTGGGCAATGCGGGTGGTATTTCCCTGGCGGTCTGTTTTTTCCTCGGGCACCAAACGGTCAAAGAGGACTTCCCCGGCCAAATCACTGGAAACGTCCTTGGTCGCCCGCTCCGTAGAGCGTTGGGCCTTGGAGAGGGAGATTTCCACCATCAGTTGGTCGGCTTCCACCGTGTCACCACTCTGCAAGAAGATCAAGGACCCCGGTGTCAGGGAATAGGTTTTAGTTTGGGGCTTTTTGCCTTCTCCTTTCCAAAGCAGTTCCCCGGCTACTTCTACTTGCTCCGCATCTTCCCCATGGCGAGTCCGAACCTTACGGGTACTGAGTCCCGTCCCCCATTTAACGGTTCCTTTAGCCGGCGCTTTTTCTTGGCGAGCAACTTCCCCGGTAAAAACGCCCCCGGTGTGGAAGGTCCGCATCGTGAGTTGGGTTCCCGGTTCTCCGATGGATTGGGCGGCAATAATACCTACGGCTTCTCCCAAATCAACCTGATGCCCATGGGCTAGGCTCCAACCGTAGCAGGATTGACAAACGGAAAGGGCCGCTTCACAGGTCAATGGCGATCGGACATAGACTTCCTGCACTGCATCACTAATTTTTACGGCCAATTCTTCATCGATTTGTTGATTGCGTTGGGCAATAATTTCTCCATCCTTACCCACCACTTCTTTGGCCAGTAAACGACCTACCAGGCGATCGCCAAGGCGGATTTTTACTTGGTCACCATCAATCATGGCGGTGACTCGGACATTACGTTCTGTACCACAATCGACTTCGCGGACAATCACATCCTGGGAAACATCCACCAAACGACGGGTGAGATAACCCGAGTCAGCTGTCCGTAGCGCCGTATCGACTAGACCCTTCCGCGCCCCGTAGGAGGAAATAATATATTCGGTAACGGTTAAACCTTCACGGAAATTGGTTTTAATCGGCAAGTCAATAATTTCCCCTTGGGGGTCTGCCATCAGGCCTCGCATTCCCACCAACTGACGGACTTGGCTCATGTTCCCCCGAGCCCCAGAAAAGGCCATCATATAGACCGAATTGAGGGGGTCAGTGGTGCGAAAATTGCGAATCACCTCATCCTTGAGTTCCTCGGAAGTACTATTCCAAGTGTCAATTACCTTTTGAAAGCGTTCAACTTCCGTGATTTCCCCCCGGGCATAGCGAGCTTCGGTGGTGCGGATTGTTTTTTCGGCACTTTCCAGCATCGCCTTCTTAACCGGGGGAATGGTCAGGTCATCCACACTAATGGAAACACCAGCCCTGGTGGCAAACTTAAAGCCCAAATCCTTCAAGTTATCGGCTAATTCGGAACAGCGAGCGGAGCCGTAGGTACGAAAGGCCGCACCAATTAACTTTTTCAGGCGACCTTTATCAATGGTGTAGTTATAAAACGTCATGGCAATATATCAGATGATGGGATTGGGAATTAGGGGTCGGCAGAATCGATCAGGCTAGAAGAGCTTAGGGGAATTAGACTTCTTCTTCTTCGAGGTCCTCTTCGGTATGGAGAGATTCGTAGGTCGGACGATTAGGAGCCCGGCGTTGGGTATCCACCATCAAGTCCACTTCCACATCTTGACTAGTACCATCCTCCGATAGTTCAACTTTGTGAACCGCAATATCGAGTCCTAGGGATTGCAATTCTCGCATCAAGACCTTAAAGGATTCCGGTGTGCCGGGTCGAGGAATTGGTTTGCCCTTGACAATGGCATTTAAGGCTTCATTCCGCCCCTGCATATCGTCGGATTTCACCGTTAGCAGTTCTTGCAAAATATAGGCGGCACCATAGGCTTCGAGGGCCCAGACTTCCATTTCTCCAAAACGCTGCCCCCCCTGTTGGGCTTTCCCCCCAAGCGGCTGTTGGGTCACCAACGAATAGGGGCCGGTGGAACGAGCATGGATCTTGTCATCGACGAGGTGGACTAGTTTGAGCATATAGGCCTGGCCGACGGTTACCGGACGGTCAAAGGGTTCACCAGTACGTCCATCATAGACCGTAATTTTGCCCGGATGCTCAGGGTTAAAGACCCAATCTTTGTTTGGTTTTTGAGCGGCATCATCCAGCAGACCATGAACGGTTTCACGGGAGGTTTCTGGCCCGTACATTTCGTCAAAGGGAGTCACCTTAAAGCGCATCCCCAGGTTTTCGCCAGCCCAGCCCAAAAGACATTCAAACACCTGACCGACATTCATCCGTGAGGGAACACCGAGGGGATTGAGGACAATGTCCACCGGACGACCATCGGGGAGGTAGGGCATACTCTCAATGGGCATAATGTTAGAGATAATGCCTTTGTTTCCGTGGCGCCCCGCCATTTTATCTCCGACCTGGATTTTGCGTTTTTGAGCTACATAAACTCGCACGACCATATTCGCGCCTGGGGGGAGTTCATCGCCTTTTTCTCGGGTAAAGACGCGCACATCAACTACCCGACCTTTTTCGCCATTGGGAACCCGGAGGGAATTATCTCGCACATCTCGGGCTTTTTCACCAAAAATAGCGCGGAGGAGTTTTTCTTCGGGGGGCTGGTCAGCTTCTCCCTTGGGAGTCACTTTTCCGACAAGGATATCGCCGGATTCGACCCAAGCACCGGTGCGGATAATACCCTGTTCATCTAGATTTCGCAGGGAATCTTCGCCGACGTTGGGAATTTCCCGGGTGATTTCCTCCGGTCCTAGTTTGGTCTGTCGCGCCTCGATTTCAAATTTTTCGACGTGGATACTCGTGTAAATATCGTCGTATACCAAACGCTGGCTAATGAGAATGGCGTCTTCGTAGTTGTAGCCCTCCCAGGGCATGTAGGCAACGAGGATATTTTGACCTAGGGCTAATTCCCCGCCTTCGGTGGCAGAGCCATCGGCCAAAATTTGTCCTGGAACCACGTCTTCTCCGACATAAACTAGGGGACGCTGATTCAAACAGGTGTCTTGGTTAGAGCGTTGGTATTTTTGCAGTTGATAGGTCAAGGTTTGACCGGAAACCTCTGGGTTTTCTGGATCATGGGATTGAACTCGGATTTCCGTGGCATCAACATAGGTTACGACTCCATGGGTACGAGAGACGATCACCATACCGGAGTCCCTCGCAGCTTGGGCCTCTAGCCCTGTTCCCACCAAGGGGCGTTCAGGGCGGAGTAATGGTACAGCCTGACGTTGCATGTTGGAGCCCATTAAGGCTCGGTTCGCGTCGTCATGTTCCAAAAAGGGAATCATAGACGTAGCAACGGAGACGATTTGCACCGGCGAAACAGCAGCATAATCGACCTGTTCTGGAGTTGTGGTCGAAAATTCTTGACGGTAGCGGATGGGAACGCTATCCCCGAGAATATGACCCTCGAGATCGGTGGAGATATCCCCCGGTGCAACCCGCATGTCATCTTCTTCATCCGCCGTTAGATAGACCGGTTCGAGATCACGGCGGACTCGTCCATTTTCCACTTTGAAGTAGGGTGTCTCAATGAATCCGTAGGAGTTGACCCGCGCACAGGTCGCCAAAGACCCAATCAAGCCAGCATTGGGGCCCTCTGGGGTTTCTACCGGGCAAATACGTCCGTGGTGGGAGGGGTGAATATCTCGCACCGCAAACCCAGCCCGCTCTCGCGTTAGACCCCCAGGGCCAAGGGCAGAAATCCGACGTTTGTGGGTCAACTCTGCCAAGGGATTGGTTTGATCCATAAACTGGGAGAGCTGGGAGGAGCCAAAAAATTCTTTAATGGCGGCGACCAAGGGTTTGGGGTTGACCAATGCCGCCGGGGTGAGCATATCGGATTCTCCGACTGTCATGCGTTCGCGTATAATGCGCTCTAGGCGATTGAGACCCACTCGGATTTGGTTTTGCAGGAGCTCGCCCACGGAGCGAACCCGGCGATTGCCGAGGTGGTCAATGTCATCGGTGCTACCAACATCGAATTCTAGATTGATCAAATAGTCGATCGCCGTCAGGATATCCTTAGACGTGAGTACTCGAGTAGCATCAGGCTCATTCAAACGCAGTTTTTTATTGATTTTGTAGCGACCCACCCGACCGAGGTCGTAGCGTTTTGGGTCAAAAAAGCGCGAATCTAATAGCTGTTGTCCCCCTGTCACCGTCGGCGGTTCACCGGGACGAAGTTTTTTGTACAGTTCAATCAGGGCCTCTTCTTCGCTGGGATTGCCCTCTTTTTCTAGGGTTTTTTGATAAAATTCCGGGTGCCGGAGGGAGTCGAGAATTTCATTGTCCCCCAAGCCGATCGCCTTGAGCAGGACTTGAGCCGATAATTTACGGGTTTTATCGATGCGGACCCAAACCAAGCCATTTTTATCGGTTTCAAACTTGAGCCAGGCTCCCCGGTTGGGAATCAAAGACGCGGAATAGGTACGACGACCATTTTTGTCTAACTCTTTTTTGTAATAAACCCCTGGCGATCGGACAATTTGATTAACGATGACCCGCTCAGCCCCATTGATAATAAAGGTTCCCCGCTCGGTCATCAGGGGCAAATCCCCGATGAACACTTCCTGCTCTTTGATTTCTCCGGTTTCTTTATTAACCAAGCGGGTTGGAACGTACATCTGCACGGAATAGCTCGCATCCCGACGCTTTGCCTCGTCAACATCGTACTTAGGTTGCTTGAGCTTGTAATCCTGCCCCAAAAAATGTAGCTCCAGCTTACCTGTGTAGTCAGAAATCGGGGAAAAACTATTCAGCTCTTCAATCAAACCTTCTTCCAGAAACCAGCGAAAACTGGAATGTTGGATTTCGATCAGGTCAGGAAGCAGACTATTAGCAAGATTAATCATAATTGCGTTAAAACTCTCACAGAGGTCAGGTTAAGCCGCGGATACGGAGAAAAATCATCAGCGAGGGCTGACGGAATCATCAAAAAACTGGTAATTGGAAAAGTTGGCGGGCATTGCGAGTGGTGAATTCGGCTAGGGTCTCTAGGGGCATTTGACGTAATTCGGCGATCGCCTGAGCCACATAACGGACATAGGCTGGTTCATTGCGGGCTCCTCGTTTTGGCACTGGAGCCAAAAATGGACAATCCGTTTCCACCAACAGGCGATCAATGGGGACCATCTTGGCACTGGCTTGAATTGATTCACTGCGTTTAAAGGTCACAATGCCACTAAAGCTAATATAAAATCCTAGATCTAAAAACCACTGGGTTTCCTCTGGAGTTCCACTCCAACAATGCATGACCCCCTGGATAGGGCCGTGCTTGTGGCGGAACTGTTGCAATGTTGCCCTCAAGGAATTTGCTGCATCACGGCAATGAATAATCACTGGTTTTTGGAGCTGATGGGCAATTTCTAACTGAGCCCAAAAAACATCAAGTTGCCAGTCTCTGTTATCGGCCTTAAAAAAATCCAACCCCATTTCACCAATGGCAACAACCCGCTGATCAGACCGGGCATGGGCCAGAATCTGTTCAGCGGTGTTACTTGTCCACTTTTTGGCATCCAGGGGATGCAAACCGATGGCAAAGGATAGTTCAGGAAACTGGTCGGCCAGGGCTTGAATTTGAGCAAACTCTCGGGGTTCAACGCAGGAATGAACCAATTGCACAACCCCTGCTTCTTGCCAACGAGCTTGTAGCAACGGCAGTTCGGACTGGAAGACCTCGAAGTTGATGTGAACATGAGTATCAATTAATTGCATCGACATCTCAACGTAATCCTGAAGCAACATCCGCCCGAAAAGAGCAGTGGAAAAATCGCAATGAAATAACAGCCTAGGAAGAAACTGTCACTCGTTGAAGGGCTTTGGCTAAGCGGGCTTTTTTGCGAGCTCCATTGTTGGCATGCAAAACTTGGCATTTGACAGCCTTGTCAATTTTGCTATAAGCGGCGGACATATTTTTTTGAACGACATCCAAGATATCAGTACTTGGAGATGCGCTATACTCATCCACTGCCAAAAAGGTTTTTTTCATCAAGGTTTTGATGGCCGACTTATAGGATTTATTATGCAGTCGGTTGCGTTCCGCAATTTCAATGCGTTTTAGCGCAGATTTATTATTGGCCACAGTTGCTCTCAGTACAGGATATAGAGACTATTATATTGACAATCAGATTTGTTATTGTAACAGACAAACCCAACCCTGACAATCATCAAATCTTAATCGATCGCCTCAAGGGACATGGGCATCGGGGTAATCGAAGGCAGAATAACCCGCTCTACCGCAGGAGCGAACCCCAGCAATGGCCGGGATACCTCCGCAAAGGTTTTTGGACATCCACTCACCGTAAAGCGAGTCTCTAGGGCAGGATGAGCATGGCTGAGGGCCAAGACTTCTAATTCTTTGCGAGCGGCCCGCACCACATAGCTAGCCGGGTCTACCAATTGAATCGACGTCGGGAGGATCTCCCGGAAAACAGGGATCAGATGGCGATAATGCGTACAACCAAACACCAGTGTATCGATCTTGGCGTCGAGGAGGGGCTGAAGATAGCCCTGGGCAACCTTTTTGGTATGGGGGTCGTGAATCCGATTCTGCTCAATCAGGGGGACAAATTCAGGGCAGGACTGTTGCCAGACCTGGACGCTACCATCAATTTCATGGATTGCATCTCGATAGGCGTTGCTGGCCACTGTCGCCGGGGTCGCAATAATGCCAATGCGTTTGCCTTGGCGCACCGCCGCCCTTGCTCCGGGCAAAATTACTCCCAAAATAGGTAGATCAAATTCTTGGCGGACAACATCTAAGGCCAGAGCAGAGCTCGTATTGCAGGCCATAATCACCATCTTGACCTGCTCTTGTTGCATCCAGATCAAAATTTCTCGTACAAAATGAATGATTTCCTGAGAGGTTCTATTGCCGTAGGGTAGCCTGGCCGTATCCCCAAAATAGAGGATTGATTCCCGAGGCAGTTGTTGGTACAACTCTCGTAAAACCGTTAATCCGCCCACACCACTATCAAAAATACCAATTCGGCTACGCTTAGACTCGTCCATGTCAGGGTTTATAAAAAGATGTTGTTGACAATTGAAACATGAATATCTAAGGAAGTAAATATACTTAGTCAGACTCCACGTTATCGGTTTTTTATAGAGAGTCTAGAATCCTTAATTTTGTTGCAGGTATTCTAAAATCCCCCGGCTAATGGCTAGGGCTAGTTGTTGTTGATAGCTGGGATTGATTAAGTTTTGGGAATCCTCATAGCCCGTCACAAAGCCTAACTCAACGAGGGTGGAGGGCATACGGCTATGGCGTAGTACATAGAACCGAGCTTTTCTGACTCCCCGGTCTTTGATTTGCACGGTTCTGAGGATACTACGATGAATGGTACTGGACAAGCCGGAGGAGCCATAATAGTAGACTTCGAGTCCATTAACATCGGGGCGTCCTTTTCCCATGGAGTTGGCGTGGATGCTAACAAAGACATCGGCCCCGGCACGGTTTGCCATATCGGTGCGACCTTGTAAGCTTACAAAGTAATCGCTATCGCGAGCCATTACCACTCGAACTCCCTGTTTCTCAAGATAATTGGCAACATATTGAGAGACGGGTAAAATGACATTTTTTTCTTGGATTCCATTTAAGCCGATCGCCCCGGGGTCTTTGCCACCATGACCCGGATCAATAAAGACCAAGCGCCCCCCTTTACTTGTGCGAGGTAGATTAACAGGCGGCACCGTCCTAACTGGAGGACGAGACGGGAGATCGGGAAACTCCTGGCGAGGATAGCGAGTATTGGGAAAATTGGGAGGAGGAGGAACATCAATGGCAATGGGAGCATTGTCCGCCGGAAACGTAGCCAGGTTGGGACGAGGAGCATTAAAAATTGTCCCGGCCCTTGGGGTGATTTCTAGGGCGTAGAGGTCGAATCTAGAGCGGGATAGCCTTCCAATCCGGGTTCCAGGGGAAGGTTCGACCAGAATAACCACAGTATTATTATCTTCTTGGCGCAATCGTACCTGCCGCAGGGCACTATTGGGCGTTAGGGATGGGCGCTGAAAATTGTCCGCTAACTGAGCATTGTCAATACGAATTTCGTAGGCCCCAGTGAGGCGATTTAAGGTTCCTTGGGGTTGGATGGAGCGATTGGCACGAATTAATAGTTGTTTATTGTCTGCGGTTAGTTCAAGTCGAGAAATAGTGGTCCCGGCGAACCGGGATGGGGGCAAGGTCAGGGCAGCATTGCCACTATTCGCAACCAAGGTTTCTCCACTAGTAGGAGGAGAGGTTAAGTTTTCAGTCGCCCTGATTCCGCCCTTTGGGAAGAGAACTATTCCACCCCCCAAACGGCTATAGTACGCTTGCCAACCGGGACTTTTGGGGTCTATCGAAAGACTAAATTGAGGATTGCTTTGCCCTGGGGTGAAGGCTAAATCCCCGGCCCCGTATTGCTGGATGGCAAAGGTTCGTCCGGCTAACTGGGCGGGTAAGGTGGCTCCAGGTAATTTGAAAGTAATGCTTTTGCCGTCTGGACTGCGATTAGCTTGAACATTACTATTGTTGCCGTTGCGTTCTAAGGGAACCAAAATCCCGTTTTGAGTAACTGACAGTCCGTCATTGCCGGTTCCGATGTTAGGGTTGCTGGGCTGGCTAGGGCGATTGGATTGAGGCGTGGAAACCGGAGGCAACGGATTACTAGGGGATTGAGTAATCCGTTGGGGCGTTGGCAGATCCACTGTCCAGCGGGTGGGACTGAGGCCACGGACTTTAACCTGCTGGGGATCAACGATGTAGCCCGGTGCGAGTTCGATGACTAGACGGGTGGTGAAGGCATCAAATTGAGCGATTCGTACATTATTAACCGCACCACCGATCGGCTTATTAACCTTGGGTTGATCCAGGGTGGTTCCGGGTAAATCGATGACAATACGGGTAGGATTGGGAATCAGTTGCGCGGTGGGCTGAACTCGAGAATCAGTATTAAAGGTAAGACGATTTTGGGATGATTCAAATCGCCAATTCACCAGCTTACCCGCTTCGGCCGGAGCCGCCACCAATAAGAGAGATATAACAGTCAGAACTAAACTATAAAATCGGGTCATAATTATTCCTCGACTAGAATGACCAGCGATGAATTCAACTTAAATAAGAGGATCATCGGTTTAAGCCTGGTGTCTGCCCATTCTAGCTAGGTTGGGGATTGCCATGGCAGATACTAACGGCAAACGGCCAAGAATGCAAGGCGATGCCAAAGGCACGCTTCGCGTACGCCATTAATGGGGGACAAAAAACAGGCTTGATAACGGCCAAAGCCCCCTAATGCTAGAGGGCTTTGGTACAAGCCTAACTAAGGGCTAGTCATGGATTAGGCAAGGAGAGCCGTCGCTTTGGCGAGGACATTCTCGATACTAAATCCAAATTTTTCCATACAAACGGGACCGGGAGCCGAGGCACCAAAACGGTCAATGCTGACGGTATCGCCTTCGGTGCCGACATACTTGTGCCAACCAAAGCTAACACCGGCTTCTACGGAAAGACGTTTGGTCACGGCTTTAGGTAACACCGATTCTTGGTAGGCGACATCCTGGGCTTCAAAGAGTTCCCAGGAGGGCATGGAGACGACGCGGACGTTTTTGCCATCGGTGGTGAGTTTAGCCGCGGCTTCTACACAGAGGCTAACTTCCGATCCCGTTGCCATCAAGATCAGGTCGGGGGTTCCAGCACAATCTACTAGGGTATAGGCGCCCTTGGCGACGTTGTCGATGGTGCTACCGGGGAGGTTGGGGACGGCTTGGCGGGTAAAGGCCAAGAGGGTCGGCTTATGGGCTTTGGAGTTGGCGATCGCCACTTTGTAGGCACCGGAACACTCATTGCCATCGGCGGGACGAATCACCGTCAGGTTAGGAATCGCCCGCAAAGAGGCCAGAGTCTCTACCGGTTGGTGGGTGGGGCCGTCTTCCCCTTGACCAATGGAATCGTGGGTCATCACCCAGATAGACCCGGCTTCAGACAGGGCAGAAAGACGAATCGCCGCCCGCATATAGTCGGTAAAGATCAAAAAGGTGGCGCCGTAGGGAATCAAACCAGAGCCATGCAAGGCCATGCCATTACAAATAGCACCCATGGCGTGTTCCCGTACCCCAAAGTGAATATTACGGTTTTCGTAGGCTCCTTTTTGGAAGTCGCCGGACACTTTGAGTTCAGTCAAGTTGGAGTGGGTTAAATCCGCAGACCCCCCAATCAACTCCGGTAATACGGGAGCGAGGAGATTCAAACAGCCTTCAGAATATTTCCGGGTGGGCAGACCCTTATCTTCGGGGGTAAAGCTAGGTAGAACCTCTTCCCAGCCCTGGGGGAGTTCGCCACTGAGGAGACGTTCAAATTCAGCGGCTTCGGTGGGATAACTGGCTTTGTACTGAGCCAAAACTTGATTCCACTCGGCTTCGTAGCTAGCACCCCGTTCAACGGCTTTACGGGTATGGTCTAGGACATCCTGGGGAATTTCAAAGGGGGGATAGTCCCAGCCTAAATTTTTGCGGGTGGCATCGACTTCGTCGGCACCCAAGGCGGCACCGTGGACGCCAGCGGTATTGGCTTTTTGGGGAGAGCCGTAGCCGATGGTGGTGGTGACCTTGATCATAGTCGGTTTGTCGGTAACGGCCTTAGCGTCTTCAATGGCCTTGGCGATCGCCGCTAGGTCGACATTGCCCTCTTCTACGTGGAGAACGTGCCAACCGTAGGCTTCAAAGCGTTTGGAGACATCTTCGGTGAAGGCAACATCGGTGGAGCCATCGATGGAAATATGATTATCGTCGTAGAGGGCGATCAGTTTACCGAGACCCCAGTGACCCGCAATGGAGCAGGCTTCAGCGGCCACGCCTTCCATATTGCACCCGTCTCCGAGGATGACATAAGTGTAATGGTCTACCAGGGTGGCATCGGGTTTATTGAAGATGGCGGCGAGGTGCGCCTCGGCGATCGCCAAACCAACCCCATTGGCAATCCCTTGACCGAGGGGCCCAGTGGTTACTTCCACGCCAGCGGTTTCAAAGTTTTCCGGGTGTCCGGGGGTCATGGAGCCCCACTGGCGAAACTGCTTGATATCTTCGATGGAAACACTGTCATAGCCCATGAGGTGAAGCAGGGCATATTGCAACATACAGCCGTGGCCTGCGGACAGGACAAAACGGTCACGGTTAAACCATTTAGGATTTTTCGGATTAAATCGCATGAATTGATCCCAAAGCACAAAGGCCATCGGCGCCGCCCCCATGGGAAGACCGGGGTGACCAGATTTGGCTTTTTCAACCGCATCAATGGCTAAAAAACGAATGGAATGAATACAACGCTCTTGCAGGGATTGAGTAGCAACAACCATAATTTCTTGTGAAATGAACTAAAAATACAACAGTGGGTAAACTATTCCAAGCGGTGGCAAGGGGGTAGCCCCAAATTTGCTATCATCTTCCCACGGTTCGGATTCGTTTCATCCTATTGGCGATATTTCTTGAAGGCCAGGGTAACATTATGACCGCCAAAGCCGAAGGAGTTGGACAGGGCCACTTCCACCGCTAGGGCCCGACTTTGCCCAGGAATATAGTCTAAATCACAGCCAGGGTCAGGATTTTCGAGGTTAATGGTCGGCGGCACCTGGTCATGGATGATCGCCTTCACCGTTGCTACTGCTTCGATGCCTCCTGAACCGCCCAAGAGATGCCCCGTCATGGATTTGGTCGAACTGACGGCTAACTTATAAGCATGGTCACCGATTGCCTGTTTGATGGCCTTAGTTTCGGTGACATCGTTGGCGGGAGTACTGGTACCGTGGGCATTAATATAACTCACCGCTTCGGGCGCGAGACCTGCATCCTGGAGAGCTAAGGCGATCGCCCGAGTCGCACCGCGACCATCGGGAACCGGAGCCGTCATATGGTAAGCATCACAGGTCATGCCATAACCGACGATCTCGGCATAAATACGCGCCCCCCGCGCGAGCGCCTGGTCTAATTCTTCGATCAAAAGAATACCTGCTCCTTCTCCCATAACAAACCCATCCCGGTCACGGTCAAAGGGACGACTGGCATGGAGGGGGTCATCATTACGAAAGGACAACGCCCGAGCCGCCGAAAATCCGGCAAAGGACAGGGGGGTCACCGCCGCTTCGGTGCCGCCACAAATCATTGCCTTGGCGTAGCCATTTTGGACTAAACGAAAGGCATCGCCCACTGCATTAGACCCCGCCGCACAGGCCGTTACCGTACAGGCATTCGGGCCCTTCGCACCGAGGTGAATTGCCGTTAGCCCGGCGGCCATATTGGCGATCATCATTGGAATCATGAAGGGACTACAGCGGCTAGGGCCTTTGGTCAAGAAAATTTCTTGCTGGTCTTCTAAGACTTTGAGTCCGCCAATACCCGTACCGATTAAAACACCCACATCATCGGCATTCTGGCCAGTAATTGTGAACTGGGCATCCTTGACGGCCTGCTGGCTGGCACAGACCGCAAATTGAGCAAAGCGGTCCATCCGTTTCGCTTCCTTACGGTCTAGGTACTCAAACGGGTCAAATCCCTTCACTTCGCCGCCAAAACGACAGGCGTGCTGGGAGGCATCAAAGAGGGTGATCGGAGCAATGCCATTGGCCCCCGATAACAATCCTTGCCAATAGTCTTCTAGGGTGTTGCCAATGGGTGTAATTGCGCCCAAACCCGTGACAACGACCCGTTTTTTCTCGAAATTTGCCATGGTATATGTCAATAGGTAAAATCCGTTGCATCGAGCGATCGCCTAGTGCAACGTGACGAAATAAGAGCCTTAAAATAGTTGACGACTAGAGGGGAGTAGAACTTTTTTCATCGATATAGTCTACGGCTTTGCCCACGGTATCAATGGTTTCTGCGACTTCGTCGGGGATTTCAACGCCGAATTCTTCTTCAAGAGCCATGACGAGTTCTACGGTATCGAGGGAGTCGGCGCCGAGATCATTGGCAAAATTAGCGTCGGGGGTGACTTTATCCGCCTCTACTTCGAGGTTTTCGATGACGAGGGCTTTAACTTTTTCAAAAATGTCTTGGTTCATAGGAATGGTAATAGCCGCTAAAAAACCTTGACACAAAAAACGCGCAAGGAGAAGACAGGGCGGTGATGACTGGCTTCTAGGTTAAATGATTGAGCAGAAACTTGAATTGCAAGCACCCTTCATCTTAAGGGTAAAGGTAACCACAGCACTAGCCATTTCTCAAAGTTGGCTCGATGATCGCCCGTCGAGATCAGAGCAAGAATAGCGGATAATGTGGTCTGTTGATTCTGGGGAGTTGTTTTTGTGTCGAGTCCTGGCAAACCCGTTCGTTCCTTAGCCGGAATCGCTGGCATTGTGGCGTTTGCCACTCTGATCAGTAAAGTCTTTGGACTAGTGCGAGAACAAATTGTTGCCGCCGCCTTTGGCGTGGGGCCGGTGGTCAACGCCTACGCCTTTGCCTACGTGATTCCAGGGTTTTTATTGATTTTGCTCGGCGGCATTAATGGCCCGTTTCATAGTGCCTTGATTAGTGTTTTGTCTAAACGAGACAAGGCCGAAGCGGCGCCCTTGGTGGAAACCGTCACCACTCTAGTTAGTCTTGTGCTTTTATTGGTGACGCTCCTATTGATGGTTTTTGCCCCGGATTTGATTGCACTCCTGGCTCCTGGATTAGATGCCACGGTTCAGGCGATCGCCGTTCAACAATTGCGGATTATGGCGCCCTTGGCCTTTTTTGCCGGTTTGATCGGCATTGGTTTTGGAGCCTTAAATGCCTCGGATCAATATTGGTTACCAAGTATTAGCCCGCTCTTGTCTAGTTTGACGGTAATTTTGCCCCTGGGCTTGGCACTCTGGCTCTACGGCTCACAACTCAATACCCCCCAGTACACGATCTTGGGGTCGTTACTTTTAGCCGGAGGCACCACGGCGGGATGCGTGTTGCAATGGTTGGCGCAAATTATTCCCCAGGCCCAGGCTGGCATGGGTCGTCTACGCCTACGCTTTGACTGGCGATCACCGGCGGTAGCAGAAGTGATGCGAGTGATGATTCCGGCTACTTTTTCCTCGGGAACGCTTTATATCAATGTTTCTATCGATCTTTTTTTCGCCTCCTTTATTGAAAATGCGGCGGCATCCATGCGCTACGCCAACTTTATTGCCCTTACTCCCTTGGGTATTGTCTCCAATATGATCTTGGTGCCTTTTATGCCGGTATTTTCGCGCTTGGCTAGCCCAGAACATCGACCCGAACTCAAAACCCGCATTCGCCAGGGGCTACTGCTGACTGCCTTAACGATGCTACCGCTGACATCTATTTTTATGGCTCTATCCCCCCTCATTGTCCGCATCATTTATCAACGGGGAGCTTTTAATGCCGCGGCGGCCCAGGATGTCGCGCCGGTGCTAATGGCCTACGGGCTAGGGCTCTTTTTTTACTTAGCACGGGATATTTTAGTTAGGGTATTTTATGCCCTAGGGGATGGCGCCATTCCCTTTAAGGTCAGTATCGTTAATATCGTTCTGAATGCTGTACTAGACTTTCTGTTTTATAGACCCTTCGGCGCACCGGGCGTGATTTTTGCCACGATTGGTGTAAATATTGTTTCTTTAATCGTGTTTTTAGTCATTCTCAACCGTCGCCTCCAGGGATTACCCCTCGTAGAATGGGGATTAGCCTTGCTCAGTTTAGGGGGGATTAGCGCGATCGCCAGCCTGGGAGCCGGGCGGATTTCAACCCAATGGGAACAGTATTTTGGGGTAGAAAATTTTGGCTTGGCCCTCCTACAATTGGCGATCGCCAGCGCTGTTGCCCTGCTGATTTTTGGCGGGCTGGCGCTACAGTTAAAACTGCCGGAAGTTAATTTGCTCGTCGAACGTCTGACGCAAAAATTCCAAAAACGTTAAACGGAGATCATTAAAACTGTGCTAGACCTGAAACAAATCCGCGATCGCCGGAGTGATATCGAAGACCGCCTGAATCGCCGCAGTAGCAATAGTGGCTATGGCCAAACCCTGCAAGAAATTCTTCGCCTAGACCAAGAACAACGGGAACTCGAAGCCCAACGGACACAGTTACAGGCCCGCAGTAATGAAATCGGCAAACTCGTAGGTCAAAAAAGCAAACAAGGGGCAGATCCAACGGAAATCAACACCCTCAAAGCCGAAGGCAACCAACTTAAGCAGACCCTGGGCGAATTAGAACCCCAGGAAAAGGAAATTAAGGCTCAGATTAAAGCACTCCTGTTGCAACTGCCGAACCTGCCCAGTGACTCGACACCAATTGGGAAATCTGAAGCGGACAATATTGAAATTCGACGCTGGGGGGATGAATATATCCCTCAAAATAAAGACATTTTGCCCCACTGGGAAATCGCTGAAAAATTGGGGATTCTAGACAGCGAAAAAGCCGTTAAGGTTGCCCAAAGCCGTTTTGTGAGCTTGATTGGTCTCGGGGCTGCCCTAGAACGAGCTTTAATTAACTTCATGCTCGATCAACAAATTACCGTCGGTTATGTGGAAGTCTTGCCGCCGATTTTAGTTAATAGTGATTCCTTGACTGGGACGGGACAATTACCCAAATTTGCCGAAGAAAGTTTTCAATGCAAAGATGATGACCTTTGGCTGATTCCCACCGCCGAAGTTCCGGTCACCAATCTCTATCGAGATGAGGTTTTAGAGGCCGAACATTTACCGATCAAACATTGCGCCTATACCCCCTGTTTTCGCCGCGAAGCCGGAAGCTACGGCCGTGATACTAAGGGCTTGATTCGTCTCCACCAATTTAATAAAGTCGAATTGGTGAAATTGGTTCATCCCGAGCATTCGGAAGTAGAACATCAAAGTCTGGTCGCTAATGCAGAAGCTATTTTACAAGCCTTACATTTGCCCTACCGCGTCATCGAACTTTGTACTGGTGATTTAGGCTTTGGAGCGGCAAAATGCTACGACCTAGAAGTTTGGCTCCCCTCCTCCCACAGCTATCGAGAAATTTCCAGTTGTTCTAATTTCTATGATTTTCAAGCCCGCCGCGCCAATATTCGCTTCAAAGAAAAGGGTAAAAAAGGGACTCAATTTGTCCATACCCTCAATGGTTCTGGTTTAGCAGTTGGGCGTACTATGGCGGCTATTTTAGAGAACTATCAAGAGGCCAATGGTTCGGTCAAAGTCCCCTTGGTTTTGCAACCCTATCTCAAGCGGGAATTCTTGTAGGAGATACATCGCTCCCCTTCTTTTCTTCCCTGAGCGTAGTCGAAGGAGGGAACGGGGGCAAGAAATCCGAGATGCCCCCGTCAAAGTGTTATCGGCTCTGATCCAAGACCCACTGTACAAGAGTCCGCACTGGAAAGCCTGTTGCCCCGCTATTATTTACGCCAGCGGTTTTCTCTGCCCAGACGGGCCCGGCAATGTCCAGATGCGCCCAGGCAGTTTTTTCCACAAATTGCTTGAGGAACAACGCTCCTGTAATTGCGCCACCCGCGCGGGGTCCTGTGTTTTTCATATCAGCAATGGGAGATTTTAGTCCTTCAAAATAGGACTCTTCTAGGGGGAGTTGCCAGAATTTTTCTCCCACCGTTTCGGCGGCGGTTTTTAATTGATGGGCTAAATCATCATCGGTACTCCAGAGACCGGCGATCGCCTCTCCCAAGCCGACAATACAGGCTCCGGTTAGGGTCGCTAGGTCTACGAGGGCATCCACCTCCAGTTTTTCCGCAAAAACTAAGGCATCCGCAAGGGTCAACCGACCTTCGGCATCGGTGTTATTGACTTCGATGGTTTTGCCATTGGAAGCGGTCAGGATATCGCCTGGGCGCATAGCGTGCCCACTAATCATGTTTTCGGTGGCGGCACAGATGAAGTGAACTTCCACCGGGGGTTTTAATTGGGCGATCGCCTTAGCGGCCCCAAGGGTAGCACCGCCTCCCCCCATATCCATTTTCATGGTCTCAATGCCACTGCCCGCGCCTTTGATGTTTAGCCCCCCGGAATCAAAGGTCAAACTTTTGCCCACGATCGCCACCTTTCGCACGGGGTTTTCGGGGCGGTAGGTCAAATGAATGAATTTGGGCGGCAGGGCAGAAGCTTTGGCAACTCCCAAAAATGAGCCCATGCCCAGGGCTTCGCAGTCACTCTGCTCTAAAATTTCCAACTCTAGTCCGTAGGTTTGGGCTAGATCCGTTGCCACCTCGGCAAAGGTTGAAGGTGTCACGATATTCGCCGGAGCCGCAACCATTTCGCGGGCCAAAATCACCCCTGAGCAAATGATGGCCGCACTGGCGATCGCCGTGGCTTGTCCCGGCAACTCTAACAAATCAACGGTTTCTAGTTTCAGCTTAAAATCTTCTGGCTCGGACTTGAAGCGATGGTCTTGGTGTAGAGCCAAAAATAATCCTTCGGCGATCGCCTGGGCCGTCTCGGTGGGTTGATGGCTGACTTGGGGCAGGCTAATGCCTAGATTTTTGATTTTTTCTGTCTGGGCAACCCTGGCGATTGTGGCCGCCGCCGTGGTCAGAGTAGCGCGGCTAAAACTCTCAATAGTACCAAGACCCACCAAGATCAACTTACGAATGGGCCATTTGGAACCCAGGCGAACCACTGCCTTTTGATCGGCTTTGCCCTTAAATTCCGACTCCGTAATTAGTTCCCGCAAGGTGCCATCGAGGCGGGAATCGAGGCGGGCCAAATCTTCAGTAATTTCCACCGCATTTTCAAAAAAACCAAGGGCGAGGGCGTCCCCCGTCCAAGTCACGCTAGAGTGGTCTATCCCACGAATTTGCATTAATTTAACCTTATAACTTGAGTGTCTGTTGCTGATTTTAGAAAATTTTTAGGTGAAAATGAGCGTCACGACGCCGCTAATCATCGCCACCACCCCCAGCACAAATAGCAGAACCATCGCCAATTTTTTTTGATTGTGACGATAGTAATCTGTCAACATTTTCGCTTCAAGTAGCTTGAGCATAACCGCTTCGCTCAGGGGTGGCTCTGTTCCCATAGAATAAGTCAGAGATAAATTTTGGAAAGTCGGATCCAAAGCATTGTTCTGCGTCTTGGTGGGTGGTTACTACAATTATTTAACGACATTCTTAGATGACTGAAAGTCTAGTACTTGTAAGTATAAACTTGAAGTTGTTTCTTCTGCAAAGAGCTTATCTTTCAAGTCTATGTAATTGCCACCCCCCACATTACACGCGGCCCAAAATCGAGCTAGCTTAGATGGCTCCAAATGAGTCAGGAGTACTTGAAAACCTTCCTGTAGTACCTGTTGTTCACTCATTGCTTGAATCATCACTTACTTCCTCCAAAATAAAGTCTACTGGGTTCAAAACTCGAATTAAGTTTGGGATTCTCTCCTGCCATGGTTGGGCAAGCGCCAATGGTGGCATGGTTAAAACAGATAGCCATAGTTCATATCCTCTAGGGTTGGCAGACGGCTTCCCGGAGGAAGCATTTGGGACTAGAAAAGGCAAGGGATAAATCCCGACCGGCTCCCCCCTCCCATGCGGTAGACGGAGTCGCCTCTAGCATCCTGTCGATCTTTTCCTAGGGTTTTAGGGCAGATAAACGGCTTGGAATTTGGCCAGAGACGCCATCCTAGCTTTATTAAGACTTAGAGTATCGCCTTTAATACTAAAGGAATCCGCCCTTTCTAGGGTTTTTAAAAACTCCTTTTCCTGGGCCAGCGCCGGACAGGCCATTTTAGTCGTCATCAGGGGAGAGAAGTGGAGACGCCCAATTTTTTCCTCCAGGGTGTATTTTCCCTGAAAACGGTTACAGCCGGCGAAGCCCTGCACCCGATGATTTTGAGCTTGTAAAATTAAGTGTATTTCTCGCTCCTGACCAATGCCGGGGAGAACGGGGCGCCCCCCCAGTTCCGTCAGTTGCCAGTAGATGTTGGTTAAAGATGCGTCGGGCTTAGTATCGGTCACAGCGGCAATTTTGCGGAGGACATAGCCCTCGCCCTTGGGCTTACCGGGCGCATTTAATAGAATCAATTGATTCTCCCCAACCTTAAGGTAGCTGACTTCTCCCTGGTTGGGCTTGAGGGTGATCTCGCTTCCCGCCGGGTTCCAGCCAAAGGTTCCAGCTTGATTGAAGACCTGAGCCGGCTTGCCCAGATAGCGTAATTTCTGCTGGTAGGTGAGGTTTTGGCGCAGGGTCACAACCATTTCAATCCCTTCGCACTGGGCGGCGCCGCAGGGAATCACGCCCCGATAAACCCCTGGCCAATCCAAGGCGTTACGACTATTGTGAGCATCGCCCTGGGCCAGGGCGATGGACTCCGGAGGGAAGGCGGTCGGGAAGACTGCCGCGGAGCTCCAGAGAGCACCAACAAGCAGGAAAAAGAGAACGGGTTTCATCGGCTTGGCCATCGAGAGCTTGCTATAAATGCGGGAGCTTTAGGGCGAATTAAGGTAAAGTCTAATCATGACTAGGCTTTAACGCTCAAGGGCAAAGGACAACTGACGTTGGTTCCTCCCAGCCCACAGTAGCCATTGGGATTTTTGGCCAAGTATTGCTGGTGATAATCTTCAGCGTAGTAAAATTCTGGCGCCGCCAAAATTTCCGTAGTGATCGCACTATAGCCCGCCTGGGTCAGAGCTTGCTGATACTGTTGCTTGGAGGCTAGGGCCTGCTGGGACTGGGTTTCAGAGTAGGTGTAAATGCCAGAGCGGTATTGGGTTCCGCTATCATTGCCTTGGCGCATCCCCTGGGTTGGATTGTGGCTTTCCCAAAAAACCTTTAAGAGCTCACCATAGCTAATAGTTTGCGGGTCAAAGGCCACTAACACCACTTCATTGTGCCCGGTGCGTCCTGAACAAACTTCCTCGTAGGTTGGGTTGGGGGTATAACCCGCCGCATAACCCACCGCAGTGGAGTAAACCCCGGGCAACTGCCAAAATTTACGTTCAGCCCCCCAAAAACAGCCCATACCAAATAGAGCTGTTTCTAATCCGCTGGGAAAGGGCCCTTGCAGAGAATGGCCATTAACAAAATGTTCCGCCGGCACCTTGATTGCGGTTGCACGTCCGGGTAATGCCTCTGACAAGGAAGGCATTTCTGCTTTTTTGCCGAATCCAAATAGTCCCATGGTAAATAATGACGATAGATAAATTAACGGTAGATAAAACGTGCTTAAACAGGTTTCACTCTACTATCATAACGAATCGACTTTGTTGGTCCGAACCCACTTGTGGGTAAAATTGGTTCAATTCTTTGTCCTTACCCAGAACGGCGATCGCCTGACGTTGACATTTTTTATGCTTGAGCACCTGCCGCTAACGCAACCCCTAACCCTGGACTCCTACAAAATTGCGGTACTTGTGCCCTGCTACAACGAAGAACTGACCATTGCCCAGGTTGTTCAGGATTTCAAGAAAACGCTCCCCCAAGCCCAGGTCTATGTCTACGATAATCGCTCCACCGATGCCACAGCGGCGATCGCCAGGGATGCCGGAGCCATCGTTTACTATGAACCCATGCAGGGAAAAGGGAATGTCGTTCGACGTATGTTTGCCGATGTGGAAGCCGATATTTATTTGCTAGTGGATGGGGACAACACCTACGAAGTCGATGCCGCACCGCGATTAATTCAACGGCTCATCCAAGACCGCCTGGATATGGTAGTGGGAGCCCGACGCTCTGACCGCAAAGACAAAGCCGCCTACCGCTTGGGACACCGCAGTGGCAACTTATTTTTAACCGGAGTGGTGAAGCTTTTATTCAATGCCCAACTCGACGATATGCTATCGGGCTATCGTATTTTTTCCCGTCGTTTTGTCAAATCCTTTCCCGCTCTCTCCAACGGCTTTGAAATCGAAACAGAATTGACCGTTCATACCCTAGAACTCAAAATCCCCTACGCCGAAGACCCGATTCTTTACGGCTCTCGACCGCCGGGGTCTGTGAGCAAACTAAAAACCCTCTCCGATGGCTGGCGTGTTCTGGGTACAGCCATTTTACTTTTCAAGGAAATACGACCGTTTCTTTTCTTCGGGCTAATTTTCATTCTTCTATCGCTAATTTCGATAGCCCTCAGTATTCCTGTTTTTATGACCTACCTAGAAACGGGGTTAGTGCCTCGTTTTCCCACTGTTATTGTCTCTGTATCGGTTTTATCCCTAGGGTTTGTCAGTTTTACCTGTGGCCTAATCCTCGACTCCGTCGCCAGGGGACGCAGGGAACTAAAGCGGATGACCTACCTCAGTGTGCCGCTCATTCCGCCCTTATCGGCAAGGCGTTAACTCAGACTTCTTGGTTTTAACCCTGAAACTATCAAGGAGCCCCCGAATGCGGGACTGATCCCAGGAGGTGATAATCTATATAGTTGGAAATATTGACTAAAACTCAACACTTGTCCTGTAGTCTAATTATAAACAAATCCCTAGACAATCAGCATGGTAGCCGTACAAGAAGCAACTAACGTTGGTAAAATCACCCAGATCATCGGGCCCGTTATCGATGCCCGATTTCCCAGTGGTAAATTACCCCGCATTTATAACGCTCTTAAAGTTCAAGCTAGAAACTCTGCCGGACAGGATGTAGCTGTGACCTGTGAAGTGCAACAACTTCTCGGTGACAACCAAGTCCGGGCTGTCGCAATGAGTACTACCGATGGACTCGTTCGTGGTATGGATATCGTCGATACTGGCGCCGCCATTAGTGTTCCCGTCGGCAAAGGCACTCTGGGTCGTATTTTTAACGTCCTAGGTGAACCCGTAGATGAAAAAGGCCCGGTTCCTGCGGGAGAGACCTTTCCTATTCACCGTCCTGCGCCTAAGTTAACTGACCTAGAAACCAAACCTCAAGTCTTTGAAACCGGGATCAAGGTTATTGACCTGCTCACTCCCTATCGTCAAGGTGGCAAAATTGGCCTCTTTGGGGGAGCCGGAGTGGGCAAAACCGTGATCATGATGGAATTGATCAACAACATCGCCATTCAACACGGGGGTGTCTCTGTTTTTGGTGGTGTAGGGGAACGTACCCGCGAAGGGAATGACCTCTACAACGAAATGATCGAATCCAAGGTAATCAATGCCGATAATCCAGAAGATTCCAAAATTGCCCTGGTTTACGGTCAAATGAACGAGCCCCCCGGAGCTAGAATGCGCGTTGGGCTAACGGCATTGACCATGGCCGAGTACTTCCGGGATGTCAATAAACAAGACGTCTTGCTGTTTATCGACAACATTTTCCGCTTTGTTCAAGCCGGTTCTGAAGTATCTGCCCTTTTGGGTCGGATGCCCTCTGCGGTAGGTTATCAGCCAACCCTAGGAACCGATGTTGGCGATCTGCAAGAACGCATCACCTCCACCAAAGAAGGTTCTATTACCTCCATTCAAGCCGTCTACGTTCCAGCGGATGACTTGACTGACCCCGCTCCTGCTACCACCTTTGCTCACCTCGATGGAACGACAGTTTTATCCCGTGGCTTGGCAGCAAAGGGGATTTATCCCGCCGTGGATCCCTTGGATTCGACTAGCACCATGCTTCAGCCCTCCATTGTGGGTGAAGAGCACTATAATATTGCTCGTGAAGTACAATCTACTCTGCAACGCTACAAAGAATTGCAAGACATCATCGCCATCCTTGGCTTAGATGAATTGTCAGAAGAAGACCGCATCGTTGTAGACCGGGCGCGGAAAATTGAGCGTTTCCTTTCTCAACCCTTCTTCGTGGCGGAAGTCTTTACCGGCTCCCCTGGTAAATATGTCAGCCTAGCGGATACGATCAAAGGCTTCAAAATGATCCTCGCCGGTGAATTGGATGCTCTCCCCGAGCAAGCTTTTTACCTAGTGGGTAATATCGATGAAGCGAAAGAAAAAGCTGAAAAGTTGAAAGGTTAACCCCTGGGTCGGGGAGGATAGCTTCTCATTACATAACAATGACCTGTCTACTCTCCCCTATCTGTGCTAGGACATATTAACAACGGAACTTCATACGAAAATGACATTAACAGTACGGGTTATTACACCAGACAAAGTTGTTTGGGATGATGTGGTACAAGAGGTTATCCTGCCTAGTACTACAGGACAATTGGGTATTTTAAACAATCACGCTCCCCTTCTGACCGCCCTAGATATCGGCGTAATGCGAGTGCGCCCCGGCAAAGATTGGCAAAATATTGCGGTTATGGGGGGATTTGCCGAAGTTGAAAACAACGAAGTTAGAGTGTTGGTGAACTCGGCAGAAATTGGTTCTAGCATTGACAAAGACGTGGCACGGCAAAATTATGCCGAGGCTCAATCTAAATTAGCAGACGCCAACCGTAGTGATGACAAGCCGAAGCAACTGCAAGCCGTTCAAGCCGTCAAAAAAGCCCGAGCTCGCTTGCAAGCCGCCGGTGTTTCTGTTAGTTAAGTTGATTATTCAGTTTAAATACATTAGTAATTGAGGAGTCATGGTTAAGAGGCTCCTCGTTTTTTGCAAGATATTTGTGAGTTATTAGCTTTGTCGTCCGCGACGCCCAGAAAAGCGTTGCATAAAAGAAGAAACCCTCTTCAGCAAATTCCCTTCTGAGCCTTGACCCATTTTGGCGGTGAATGGGGGTGCTTCCCCCGTTAAAGTGGAAATTTCTAAAAGCTTTAGATCGCCGTCGGGAGTAGCGAGACGACCACTCCGCTTAAGGACGGCTTTTTCTTTGACTTGATTAAATACTGTTTCCGAAACCAACAGTTGGGTGCCAGCATCTTTATTGGCCGATTCGATCAAGCTAGCAAGGGTCACGACTTTACCCACGGGGGTGACAAGTTGTTGATTTTGAGTATCTACCGCCACCAAAACAACGGGGCCTCCATGGATCCCGATGGTCAAATTGACGGGAGTGTAGGAGAGCTGAGCTAGAAATTCATTCAATTTTTTGACCGCTTCTAGCATTTCCAGCCCCGCCCACACAGCTCGCTCCATAAAGTCAGCTTCTTGGCTGTCGGCTTCCATGCCAAAGGTAGACATCAGGGTGGTTTCCATGTAGTTATTGGTAATGCCACCATAGCGATTGATCACCTGATTGACCGATTGGAAGTAACGGCTCATGACATAAAAAGCATCGTAGGGAAAATTGACTTCATCTAGATCGGTGGCTCCTCGCATCTTGGCAACCAACAGGGCCACGGGCTTACGGTTACCTGAGAGGTGGCTAGCAAACTGGTGATCGACAATGCTAATATCCTCTTGGTCGAGGATTAACCGCCGTACCGTAATATTTCCGTTTAAAACCTTAGTCTGGCAAGCAAGGCGGACATGGAAAGGAAAGTCCAGGCTTTTGGCGAGGGTAACTTCCGCACTCGTGGGGGGAGAACAGTTTTCGATACCATCTAAAAACATAATGCGGCAGGTTGAGCAGTAAGCCTGACCGCCACAGACATGGGTGATGGGGATATCGGCATCGGTTAAGGCCTCTAAAATTTTTTGTTCTGCCGTTATTTTGACGGTTTTGTTATCAGGTAAGCAAAAAACCTGGGACATATTTATTTTCCTGATGATGAATAGAATTAAACGAATTTATGGCGAAACTAGATAATCAAGTACGGATATCATTGACCTTAGGATTAATCCTGACCGAACAAGCTAAATTGTAGTCCAAAAAACGGCTACGCCCGTCTTAGCTCGAACAAGAATGCCAAAGCAAGACAGGCGTTTTATTGATTCATTAGGTACGGAGAGGGAGGGATTCGAACCCTCGTTGAAGTTACCCCCAAACAGCATTTCCAGTGCTGCGCCTTCAACCGCTCGGCCACCTCTCCAGATATGGTCACAAGATACCATTGTACAATATGTAGGGCGAAAACAATCCTTTTTTGCCAAAAACCTTTTTTGTCTATTTTTTATGACTCAGTTTTATCAGGTTCGTGTTCATCATCGCCAAACCGGCGAAACCGATGAGTTTTCCATTGCCGATGACCGCTATATTCTTCAACAGGCGGAGTCCCAGGGTTATACACTTCCGTTTTCTTGTCGGAATGGAGCCTGTACAACCTGTGCGGTTAGAGTGTTGTCCGGGGCGATTTATCAACCAGAAGCCGTTGGACTTTCGCAGAAACTACGGGACCAGGGTTATGCGTTGCTCTGTGTGAGCTATGCCCGTTCTAACTTGGAAGTGGAAACCCAGGATGAAGATGAGGTCTATGAACTGCAATTTGGTCGTTATTTTGGCGGTGGTCGTGTCCGTTTTGGCTTACCGTTAGAAGATGATTAGCCACTTCTTTCTATTTCCATGACTCCAGATCAAAATTCCCTACAAACTTGGTTAGATGTTGCCACGGAGGCGGCCCTAGCGGCGGGGGCTGTGCTCGATGATTGCTATGGAAAATTGACTCAAATTCAAGAAAAAGGTCAGTCAGGAAATTTGGTGACGGAGGCTGACCAATGGGCGGAGAAGGTGATTTTAGAAGTTTTGGCGCGTCATTGCCCGGATCATGCCATTTTAGCGGAAGAATCAGGATTTTCCGGCGATGATCAGAATAGTTACCGCTGGGCCATTGACCCTCTGGATGGAACAACCAATTACGCCCATGGTTATCCTGCCTTCTGTGTTTCCATTGGTTTGTTACAGGAGGGGGTCCCGGTGGTGGGAGTGATTTACAATCCCTTTCGTCACGAGTTATTTCGGGCGGCCCGGGGCTTGGGCGCGAGTCTAAATCAACGACCGATCCGAGTTTCTAGCACCGCTAATTTGGTGCAAAGTTTACTGGTGTCTGGGTTTGCCTATGATCGCCGGGAAACGGTGGATAATAATTATGCTGAATTTTGCTACTTGACTCATCAGACTCAAGGAGTACGAAGAAGCGGCTCAGCGGCGATCGATCTGGCAGATGTGGCCTGTGGCCGCCTCGATGGTTATTGGGAGCGGGGAATCAACCCCTGGGATATGGCTGCGGGCATTGTACTCCTCCAAGAAGCCGGCGGAGAGATCAGTGCCTACGATAATAGTCCATTTGTCATGGCATCCGGGCGAATTTTGGCCACGAATGGGAAGATTCATGGTGCTTTAAGTCAATCCCTCGGGGAAGCCTCTAGTTGGTTCAGAGCTTTACAAACTTTATAAATTGGTCTTTCTACTCGATTTCAGGGATAATTTTAGACTATAGACGAGCTAGTCCTTTTTAGTCGTTATACCATGGTTTCATTTCCGGTTAAGCAGGGTCTTTTTAAGTATGACGTGATGGATAATCATGCAATTTTAGGATCGCCGCTGGATGCGACCTCCGCACAAATTCGGCAATCCTACCTCAAAATTGCTTATTTGCTCCATCCTGATACCACCAAGGCGGAAACAGAAGCCGATAGAGAACTTGCGTCTAAGATTTTTTCTAAACTGGTCAACCCTGCCTATGAGGTTCTGTCGCGGGATCAAGACCGGACTGAGCATCTTTTGATTGCATCACAGACTGCTCGCAATTTGACCGACGATCGCCAGCTCATTGTTCAATCCAATGCCGATACGCAAAAACTCTGGGCGGCCAAAAATAATTCTGAATTAGTCTACCGCCAATTGATGACGGCCCTAGGCAAGGATTTGTACGCGGATTTGAGCCAGGTTTTCAAAAAAATTGCCCAGGTCAGCGAGCTGAATGTTGTCTTTTTATTATTAAAATCCGAATCGCCGACTAGAGTCATTGCCCAAGCGCAAACAGCCGTGGCAGAATCTACTCGTCCAGCGATAAACTCGACGGTGGTGCAAGCTGAAACCCCTGCTCCTAAACTTTCTCCGGTGGAAACCTATCTCCAGCGTGCTCGGGAATATTTTGACAAGCAATTGTATTCTCAGGCGATCGCCGAATTACGGGAAGTGCTGAAGCTCAATCCGAAGGAAAGCCAAGCTCATACTCTACTGGGGTTGTCCTATCTCAAAAGTAATATGATCACGATGGCCAAAGTACATATTAAGACGGCGGCGGAGTTAGACCCCCAAAATCCCCAACTGATCTTGGCTAAGCGAGAACTGGCAAAGCACACTTCCTCGGGCACGGATAAGTCCACTAATAAAGATAAAAAAGGTGGATTTTTGGGCGGGTTCTTTGGCGGCAAAAAAAAATCCTAGGGGTTGGCAATGCCTCGGACAACTCGGGGTAAGCTTAGGGAGAAAAGCAACGCTTGAGGATGTCCCCAATGGGTTTGCAATCATGGAAAATGCCCCAAACCTGGTTTTTAGGTTTGGGTATTGCCCTATTTTATTCCGCCTTGGTTCTCTGGCAAGGCAATCGTCCGGTCGTTTGGCTTTCCGGGGGCTCAGTGGCGGCGATCGCCGTGGGGCTATGGCTCAAAGAGGATGAGACTCTATCTTCTAATCAAAGTCTTTTGGATACTCCCTATTTTCTAACTCAGATTGAAGTCCTTGAGAGCGGACTTGCCAACCCAAAACAGCCTCTATGGCAAGAATCCAAGCGTTTGAGCCTGGAGAGTCAAGCGGTGGCGGTTCAAATTTTGCAACGGGAATCGGTGTTTTTGCCAGAACTTCTCGAAACCCTACACACGGTTTTGGATTTAGCGGGCCAGGTGGTGAGCGGACTGACTGTATTGAATGACATGCAAACCGATGCCTATCGGCAATTAGCTCAAGAAAGAGTCCAAATTAGCGGCGATCGCCTAAGGCAGACCCATGCCCAACTCCAGGAGTTAAAAGATCAAATTAATCTGGCGAGTTTAGACCAAACCCAAACCCTGGGTAGTGAATTACCCACCCAGCTCAAACTGCTGATTGCAGAAAATAAAAATAGTCTTAAAACCTTGAATTAGCGGCCTTTATTATCTACGGGGAATTCTTTTATGTTTTTTCAGCTTAAACAAGTGTTAGCTCGTCTCTTTCGCTCAATCATTAAATTTAGGCTAGGGTTTCCCCATTGGCTATTATTAGGAGTTTGTTTGAGTTGGCTCGCAGCCTGTAGTTTTGGCCTACCCCCGGTCAATTCCGTCGAAACTGCTCAAAAAGTTTTGCAGGAAAATATACTTCCCAAAATTAGCGTTCAAGATAGCCTGGTGACCGAGGCGATCGCCGCTCAATACTCAATCCAGCCGGTGCAGGAAAATTTACCCAGGTTGGAAGAATTTCCGCTCTACGGCGCCCAACCCAGCAATGATGCCAAGACGCTATACCTAGAAATTTTTGGCTCCTCCGAAAAATCCAACGGGGAAAAACAAGATGAACGTTGGCTCGTAGATGTAGCGGAAGCCTTTAATGCGAGCAAAGAAACCCTTGATGGTAAAACGATTCAAGTGGGAGTGCGTTTTATGCCCTCTGTGATTGGTCAACGGCTCATCGCGGCGAAGGTGGCTCAACCGGCGGGCTATTCTCCGTCCACGGAACTTTCGGTGGAATTTCTCAAAAATGCAGGGGTTTCACCCACAGTCATCGCTCCAAGCCTTGTCCCCAATTATTCTGGTTTTGTCGTGCGTCAGGATTTGTACCAATCCCTGGCCAAAAACGGTAAGGTTAGTTTTGATGACCTTTTAGCGGCGATCGTGGCGGGAAAAGTTGTCCTCGGCTACCCTAATCCCTACACCAGCTCTATTTCTCTCAATCTTTTACATACTATTCTCTGGCAAGCCGCAGGGCATCAAAAAGATGGCAAACCTTTGAGTTTGGCTGATTTACAATCTCCGGCGGTGAGTTCAGTCTTTGACGCCTTTCAAAAGCAAGTATTGGTGACAACTCGTACTAGTCGAGATCTGCGGGATATTTTTATCCGTGACCCGGATAAACTCCAGGCTTTCCCCCTCGAATATCAAAACTATGTCAACCTAAAAATCCTACCCGGCTTTGAAAAAACTGAATTTATTCCCTTTGGTTTGCCCCACCGCAATCCTTTAGTTTCCTTTCCCTGGACGACAGCTCCCCAAAAGCAAGCCCTCAAAAAATTTGCAGACTTTGCCCTAAGTCCCGCCATGCAACAAAAGGCCGAAGCCATCGGTTGGGTCAAAACCGATTACCTAAAACAAGGAAAGTTCCCGCCGCTCCCCAGTGGAGAGGTGGTCAAAACAGCGCAATCTTTCTGGAAAGCCCGCAAAGATAGCGGTAAAACCGTTTATATGTCCATTGTCATTGATAGCAGTGGCTCCATGGAAGGAGAACGGATGAAAGCCTTGAAAACAGCTCTTAAACAAGCAATTCAACAGATTAATCCGGGCAATTATGTGGGACTCGTCACTTTTGGCAATAATCCTCAACGTCTCGTCACCATGGCTCCCTTTGACACCAAGCAAAAACAACGCTTTCTGGCGGCGATCGATGCCATTAAGGCCGATGGTTCCACCGCCATGTATGACGGAACCCTAGTAGGCTTAGCCGATTTATTAGAGTACAAAAAAAAGGACCCCAATGGCCGATTTTATCTGCTCCTACTCACCGATGGCGAAAATAATCGCGGCTTTAATCTACGGGATGTTAAGGATGTATTACAGTATGCTGACGTGAGAATTTATCCCATTGCCTACGGAGAAGTGAATCAAGATGAACTAAAGGCGATCGCCGCCCTGCGGGAATCCACGGTGGAATCCGGCGATCCGAAGCAAGTGGAAACCATTCTTAAGGAACTTTTCCAAACCAATTTGTAAACAAAACTCTCGGATTTAAGAAAAATGATCCCTGTGATCACAATCACGGTCAAGCGGTGATCCATGCACTTGTTTTGATTATAGTTTGCTCTGATAATAGGCCTGGATTCAAAAAGCGGGTGCATACTTAGCACAAGGTCAATTATTACCGAAAGGGTTGAATAGTTGACCCCCTTTTTTTTGTTTGGGATTTCAATAACTAATTGCCATGAAAAAACCATGGTCTAACCATGGTTGTGAAAATGTTGAAATAGCGTTCTATTTGTTGATATCCTTCGCCATTTTGCGGAACATATCCAAGCTGCTGTCACTACGGCGGCGCTCATTATTAACAGGTGCGGGAGCTTGTTCAGCCACCTTTTTTTGAGTAGGAACTGCCGGAAGACCGTTTTCTTGAATTTTTACTTTTTCGAGGGAAGATACCTGTTGAACTAATTCTCCACCGCCGCCCTTGAGGGTTTTGGGAAACGTCCGTCGAGTAGTGACGGGTTTACGCATAAATTCTGCATTGCCAAAACTCTTGGCGGAGTCCGGCTCAAGGAAAAACGCCTCTTTTTTTTCAGTATCTGGAGTTATCGGGTCTTGCTCCTCTACATATTTAGTTCGTTTACCAAAAATTCCAAATAGTCCAGCCATGGTGGTTTCTCAGCTTGCAATATTCTTTAATGTTTATTTATTTAAAATTTTATCAAATTTTGTGAAGAAGCGCCCAATTCAACCAGGAGTCACGGTCCGAACCGAGACAATGGAGACGATCTGCTCGCACTATTTTCGATGAAGCACCGTGAATTTTCCTGGCTGGGGCTATGGCTTTTTTCTCTATTGCTAGCCCTTTGCCTACCCCTATTTTTTAATGATCTTCCGCCTGTGACCGCTCAGTCCCAGATTATCCCTAATCTGCTAGCTCAGACCAGTCGCCCCATCGCCCAAGGCAATGAAGTGCTTCTAGACGGCAAGCCCTATCCCGTTGCTTGGATACAGTGGCAAGAAAAGAACCAACTAAAAACGGGGTTATCTGATACTGGCGCTCTGCAATTATTGGGGCTCGAATTTTTGGCGACAAATCAGCCCACTGTTCAGCCAGTGCAATGGTTTTCTTCAACTCCCCGCCCTTTGCCGACTCGCTTCGTTGCGCCCTATCGCTATTTGGATGTGACTGAGTTAGTCTCCGGGGCAAATAGTGCTGTGCAAGGACAAAGCTTAATGCTCAATGCCACCGGAGCCGACATTTTATCCCTACGGGAAGGCAATCAAGCCTGGGGTAAACGAATCGTTTTAGATTTATCCCGCCCGGCCTTCTGGCAAGTGAGTCAAGCCAAAAATGATGGCGTGGTGACATTGAATGCCACCGCTACTGCTGGAGTATCAAGCCAAAATGGAAAGCAAGGTAAGGTTTCTCCTATTGATGAGGATGATTTAGGTCGGGATCAAACCAAGAGGGGCACTTTTGAGACGGGGACTTGGCTAGAAAATTTGGGTAATACCAGTAAAGTGCACTTACAGTTGCCCAGCGGGGATAAACTCCAAGTAACGACTCTGACCAATCCCGATCGCCTGGTGATTGATGTGCGAGCCGACGGGGCCGTGCCAAAAACCATTGCTTGGACGGACGGACTAACCTGGCATCAACAGAGCGTGAGACTCAACGGTTCGGAGATTTTTCCGGTCACCTGGCTAGAGCTTGACCTCAAGGCTTCCAAACTCCGCTTAAAACCGATCACCGCCAATCCTCAGGGGTTAACCGGAATTTCCCCCCTAGTGACCATTGCCCGCAACCGTCAGGCCTCCGCCGGCATCAATGGTGGTTTTTTTAACCGCAATACCCAGTTACCCCTAGGGGCGATTAAAGACAATAATCGTTGGTTGTCGGGGCCGATTCTCAACCGAGGGGCGATCGCCTGGAATGACCAAGGCCAAGTTTACTTTGGGCGATGGGAATTGCAGGAAACCCTGCGAACCAGTACTGGAAAAACGCTGGTTGTAGGGCATCTTAATAGTGGCTATGGGCAAAAGGGTCTGGCTCGATACACACCGGATTGGGGCGCCACCTATAGCCCCCTCTCAGATAATGAGGTGATCGCTATTGTGGAAAATAATCGTATTGTCCGCCAAAAGCCCGGAGGCAAAGCTGGCAAAACGGCTATTCCCATTCCGGCCAATGGTTATCTGTTAGTTCTCCGTAATATGTCCGCCGATGCACTCTCGCCTGGGACAACGCTAACGCTACAGCGCTCCAGTAAACCCATTAATTTTGATGATTATCCCTACGGTTTAGCTGGAGGGCCGTTATTACTCAATAATGGAAAAATTGTCCTCAATGCCGAAGCCGAAAAATTCAATCCCGCCTTTCAAAAACAAGGGGCGTCCCGAACGGCGATCGCCGTGGATGGGGCCGGTAAAATTTGGCTTGTGGCAGTGCATAACCGCGTCGGGGGTCGTGGCCCGACCTTGGCAGAAATGGCCCAACTCCTAAAAACCATGGGAGCGTTGGGGGGCTTAAACCTCGATGGTGGCAGTTCAACCTCTCTGGTTTTAGGGGGTCAACTGATTGACCGCTCTGCGGTGACAGCGGCCAGGGTTAATAATGGTTTAGGCGTTTTTATCAAAGACTAAATTTCAGCCCCCAATCCCTAGTCGTCCGGCTAGGCCTGTACTCAAGGGAATTAAGGTCGCCAACATCAAAAATAAAGCCAGCAAGCCCCAACCCGCTCGAGTATCGTCGGGTTCTGTCAATTCATTCAGGCTGGGTCGCTCTAGGTCGCGCTGTAAAAATAAGACCACCACCGCCCAATAGAGCGGAATCGGATTGGCGGGATTCACCAGTGCAATAATCCCCAACAAAACTAAAGTCCCAATGGTGGTGCGTCGGGCGGTTTTACGGCCATAAATCGCTTGGATAATGCGACCGCCATCGAGTTGCCCAGCGGGTAATAAATTTAATGCCGTGATCGTTAGCCCTAGCCAGCCCAGGACAACCAGGGGGCTAATGGAGACAACGCTATTGTGCACCTCTTCCGCCAAAATCAGACGAGCTAGGGCGGCGACCAGCAAAGACCCTTGGAAAAATTGACTCGGAATTTGCAGAAGACTACCGGGATGGGAAATCGTTAGGCCAATGACCAATAACACCCAGGACAAAATACCAGAAACGGCGGGGCCCGAAATAGCAATATCAAAGAGGGCTGAGCGGTGGGGCAGGAGCGATTCAAAGCGAGTAATGGCGCCAAAGGAACCAATTTGCCAAGTGGGCAAGAAAAACGGCCAGCTAAGACGAATATTCCATTTTTTTGCCATCAATTGGTGTCCGATTTCATGGCCGATGAGAATTGCCACAAGTCCCAGACCCAACGGCAGGGTTTCGCCGTAGCGTTGCCATTGTTCAAACAGGTCAAATCCCAGGATTGCCCCCGCCGCTTCTAAGCTCGTGACAAGGGTGGCAATAAACAAGACCAGGGCCAAATTTTTTTGCGCCAGAGTCATGGGTTGCGGTTCATTTTGTCGGGGTAAGACCACCACTACCGGGCGTCCTTCCGCTCCTTCTACCAAAAAAAGTCGGTAATCATCGTTGCAGAGCTGGGCTAATTTGGCGGTGAGTTTGGAGTAGGCAATATCGGGTTCTGTGCGGAGATTGCCATTAAAAATTGCGCCTTCTTGGTAGGAAATCGTCTCGGTGGCAAAGAAGCTATCAATACTGAAAATACCTTTAATTTTGCTTAGGTCTTCATCGGGAATCGGCGTTGGGCTAAGGGGCTCTGTCACCCCCGCCACCGGTGACGGCTCTTTGTCCTCCTGGGCTAGGGCCTGCAATCGTTGCTTGGCTTTTTCTTGAAGTAGAGCATCCTGACCTTCTGCCCGTAACTTTTGACCCAAAAGGATATAACTGCCGACAGAAATCAGGATCAAAACTAAAATACCAACAAAATTGAGATAGATATTAAAGAGCCAAAGAGCGACAAAAATCAACCAAGGAATAATCACGACTAAGGACTGGAGCCAAGCCAAAAATCCTAGACGGCCGAAGGGTTGAGCTCGTTTGAATCCCCACAAAAACAACCCCCCAAGCAGGAGAAAAATAAGGGCCAGGGTGATAGTTCCAGGGGGAGTCAACATAGGAAAAATTGGCTTAGGAGACGGATGATGAGGATATGTGATCGATCGCCAGCCGCAGGTTTCCCTGACACTGGGTCAAGAGCTGATCGGCATGGGGGGCATTTAATCCTGTCCAATGCATCAGTAGAGCCAGTTTAACCCGGCGATCGCCGTTTTCGAGTAACTCCTTGGCCTGGTCGCGGTTCAACTGCGTTAGGTCCTGGATCATTCTCAGGGCTCGGTCTTCAAGTTTACGGTTAGTCACCGCCACATCCACCATGCGATTACCATAGACTTTTCCTAGTTTGACCATGGCGCCGGTGGACAAAATATTTAGGGCCATTTTGGTCACAGTTCCCGCCTTCAAACGGGTGGAACCCGCCAGAATTTCTGGCCCCGTCAACAGCCGAATATTGATGTCCGCCTGCATGGGGACTTGGCTTTCGGGCACACAGGCCATGAAAATTGTTTTGGCTCCCCGGGTCTGGGCTACCTCAAGGGCGCCGCGCACGTAGGGCGTTGTGCCCCCAGCGGTGATCCCCACCACCACATCTAAGGACGTAATCTGATGATCGGCGATCGCCTGGGCCCCGTCCTGGGCGGAGTCCTCCAATCCTTCGGAACTTTTGACTAAGGCACCGGCTCCACCGGCAATAATGGCCTGAACCAAGTCCGGTGAAGTACAAAAGGTGGGAGGGCATTCCGCCGCATCCAAAACCCCTAGGCGACCACTCGTCCCTGCCCCCACATAAAATAAGCGTCCACCCTGGGCCAATGCGTCACTAATTAGGGCGATCGCCAGGGCCAAACTTTCTCGAGCGGCGGCGACCGCCGCCAGGGTTTTAGCATCTTCTTGATTAAAAAGATCAACTAATTCCAAACAGGAAAGCTTGTCTAAATTTTGGCTTTCAGAATTGACTTGTTCCGTCAATAAATGTCCGCGTTCTTCTAGGAATGTCATTGTGTTTAAACATAAAAATAACTGACTCTAGCTCTTCCTACTGGAGACCCATTCGCTTAGCCCCAACAATTACAACAAACCTTCTAGACGACGGCGAATTTGGTCTAGATCATCCGTGGGCAATTCTTCTGTCGTTGCCGCTGTGCGCTCGGGTTTTGGCTCAATTACACCGTCCGGGTCCCAATCACTGCCTGGAATATTTTTTTCCGGGGGAATCGCCAGCATGCCGTCGGTGACCACCTCAAAATCATAGTCCGCTTCTTCGCAAAACGCCTCAATTTCTTCGGAATCCATGGCTTCCACCGTTGCCGTTGGAAAATCCTGGGCCTCTAACAGGAGGGCAAAGCGAGTCGCATCATCTTCGGACTCAAACATTAAGATTTTATTGCGGTCTCCCATTTGAATGGTGTGGATACCTTCATTTTCTGTTCTGGCATTGAAAAGCAATACATAAACACGCATAGGTCAAATGAAGATGAAAATTGCAGAAAATAGATGAATCGAAATGAAAATAGCTTAATTACCGGAGAGCCACTTTTGTCCGTTTAGGCGTTGCAGGGTATAAAGTACCATCAGGTCGAGGGTCACTTTGCGCTCATCGATCATAAAAGATTCTAATGTACTTGGAGCATTGCCCGGGGTAGACCAGGAAAACGCCTTCTGACCGCCGATACTATGATCAAAAAAGTAGAGATTGAATTGACGTTGGCCCTGTTGCCAAGCCCCAATCACTTGCCAACAAAGATCAGTGGCATCTGACCCCAAGAGCGGTAGAGATTGCTCTACAAACTGGAGCTGAATATCGTTGAGACCACTGCCCTTCAAGGCGCTATCGAGGGCTGGCAAAAAATATTCCACCATAAACTCCCCAAAGGGTTTATCTTCTAAGGCGGGTTCTTTCGCTTTTTTGGCCGCGGTGGCTTTGGGGGCAGGATTGGGAGTCGCGTTGGTGTCTACCATGGGTCTTGGGCGGCGATCGCCTAAAAGGAATAAAACATCGGATATTTCAGCTTACTATACCGCGAATTCTACCGAGACTCATCCCGGCTTGGTGCCGTCACAGAAGCACTATATTGATTACTGACCCGACGCAGTACCCCATTAATAAAGCGGTACCCATCCTCATCGGAATAGCGTTTGGCCAGTTCCACGGCTTCATTGATGGCGACTTTTTGCGGTACGTCCAAAAACATAAACTCCGCCAAGGCAATCCGTAGAATATCAAGATCAATGCGGGGAAGGCGCTTGACTTGCCAATCTACCATGGCATTTTCTAGGGTTTGGTCGATTTCTTGGCCACGGCGATGCACCGTGCCAATCAGCTCAATGGCATACTCACGAACTTCATACTGGCTTGCCAACTGGAGGGTTTCTGGGAAATCAACGGCGATCGCCAGACGATTAATGGCCGCTTGGGTTGAAACCACCGCTTCTTGTACCATGGCCTTGGCACTGGTGACCGAACTACTGCGAGTTTCACTACTGAGTAGGCGTTCATGACTTCGATTCACCTCCTCAGACGCCCCTTGGAGCAGGTCATGGACTTCGGCGGTCAAAGTGCGGATGGCGGCCAGGATTAATGCCTGGATATCACTATTTTCCAATTGAGCCGCATTATTTTTAAGTTGACTCAAGCTCAAAAGAGCCAGTTCGCGGGCAATGCGCCGGGGTTGTTGACGAATAGACATGGGTGAGTGAGGGTAATAATAAATTAATCAGGGGACAAAAAGTTTAAGACCGCTGGGCCAAAATTCCCCGCAACCCCAAGGCTCCCACCGTGGCATAGGCAACCGCCAACATCAGACTCCCCAGACCCGTGCGGAGTCCTTGCTTGAGGGCTTGCCCCGTTGCTTCACCCGTGGCCTTGTCAATTTGGGTCTGAATTTCCTTTTCCAGTTGAGCTTTGATTTCGTCGGTTTTTCTTTGGTAGGCATCGGGGTTTTTCGCTAATTCCCGCAGTCCTTTAAGCTGGTCGCGTTCGGTGGTAATAGCCTGTAATTGTTGTGGATTGAGGGGATTGCCCTGGAGTTGCCCACTTTCGATCGCCTGGGTTTGTTGGGCAATTTGTTGGTCTAAAATTTCAGGATTTGCCGATAGGGCGCTAATCCGCTGTAAAAATTGCTGGATTTGCTCTTTGCCTTGGCCGGCCCGCTGATCAATTTGGGTTAAAGCCGCTGTTTTCGCTTGGTTCAGATTGCTTAAATACACCGGAACGAGTAATAAAAAGACAAGCCCGAGCACAATCGCCAGGACATAAACCGGCAATCTCAGATCTAATGCCTTGGACTTTACCCCAGGATCTGGCGTTTCTAGGGTGTCATCGAGCCAATAGCCTAATAAAATCATGGCAGTGGCGATTAACGGCAAGATACCCCGGTCTACTAAGGTAGTGACAAAGGTAAGTTGCCATTGAGGGTCTGAGAAATTAGAGGGAATCGCCAGGGTAATGTACTCCAACAGGGAGGTCAGGATAAAAATAACCCCGAAGAGTTTGAGGCATAGAGACGTAAAAACAGTGTTATTGATCATAAAAATAAATTCTTCAACTGCCGTTGGGCGTGGCTAATATAATAAGAATTATCGTGCAGATAGGTTTAATTTGATGGAAGCTAAGGTTGAGATCTTACCAGATAAAGATACCCTTGTTGACCGTGCAAAAGCACTTATTGTCGAACGTCTACAAACGGCGATCGCCGAACGGGGACAAGCAACCCTAGCCCTCTCGGGAGGAAGTACTCCCAAACCCCTTTATCAAGCGCTAGCACAAGAATCCTTGCCCTGGTCACAACTTCAGATTTTTTGGGGAGATGAGCGTTATGTCCCCGCAGACCACCCCGACAGTAACCAACGCATGGCCCGTCAAGCCTGGCTCGACCAAGTAGATATTCCGACCCAGCAAATTCACCCCATGCCCACGGAGGCTGGAGATCCTTACCAAGATGCCGAAGCCTACGAAAACGAATTAGCTAAGACCTTTTCCCTAGAAAGTGGAGAGTTCCCGAGCCTAGATCTTGTCCTATTGGGACTAGGGGATGATGCCCATACCGCCTCTCTCTTTCCCCATACCCCTGCCTTGCAAGTCCAAGACCGCTTGGTGACGGTGGGGATCAAAGACGGGCAACCCCGTTTGACCTTTACGGCGTCCTTGATTAATCGGGCTCGCTGTGTCCTCTTTTTAGTGGCGGGGGCGAGTAAGCAAGCCGCACTTTCCCATATTTTTGCGCCCGTGGCGGATGCCCAAACCTATCCTGCTCTCTTAATTCAGCCCCAGGGAGAGCTGATTTGGCTCTTGGATCAGGCGGCGGGAACAACCCTAAGCCGTTAATTTTTTGTCTTGTTCACCTCCAATTGTTGAATATCTATGCTCGTTTGTCCTAACTGCAATCATGTCAATCCCGATGGTGCGAGCCAATGTGAAGCCTGTTTTACGATGCTTCCCCAGTTGATCGCCTGTCCCCATTGCGGCGTACCCGTGCAAAATGATGCTACGTTTTGTGGCAGTTGCGGTAATACCCTCAGCCCCCAAAGCGAAATAACGGAAGCGGCGCAGCCCTTAGAACCGTTAACGGAAGCATCGCCCCAGTCCTCGCCACGGGCCGCCAATGCCACCCAATTACAAAGCCTTGTGCCGACTCTGCTCCATGTTCAAAGTGATACAGTGGTGGACTTACCCCAGGGATTATCCGTAATTCATATCGGCAAGCCCAACGAACAGATCCCACCGGATATTGATGTGTCGGGGTTTGCCAACTCCGATGTTGTGTCACGGATGCACGCGGATATTCGCGTTGAAACAGAGGCCTACTACCTAGAAGATGTGGGCAGTTCCAATGGAACTTACGTCAACCATAGCCCGCTGACTCCTGGTAACCGTCATCGTCTCCAGGCTGGTGATCGTATTTCTTTGGGTAAGGGAGATCTCATGACATTTATTTTTCAACCATCCGGAGAGATAAGTTAGTAGATAAATAAATATACATCCATGTCTTGAATCCAACCCTTGGCAATGTCCGTAGGTTCTGATTTTTGGGCGTTGCAGAGGGGAGATAATCCCTTAGACTATAAACACGAACTCCCGCAGTCTTCGTCTTTCGATAATTTTATGTCAGTCATTGATCAGCTTGAACCCGCCAGTGCCATGGATGTGGGCGTTTATATGCCCTACTATCCCAGTAAGGATAAACAAAAAATTCTTCCCCTTGCGCTTAGTCTTTATCAGCGTGGAAGTGTGGAAGGTCAGCGTCGGATCGAGGGGGCAAGTGGTATTAGCTTTGTCGCCACCTGGTATGTATCCAAACTCCCGTCCGAATTAAGCCGTTGCCGTGTGCAATTTGATGGCCAGGCAGACCTTAGTTACGAAATAACCGTACTTAATTCTGAGTTTGTCGATTACCTCATTGATCTGATTACGATCCATCGAGACAATCAAGAAGTCGATTTTCCCCAGAATTTTTATAAAAAATTACTGCGCTTTGATGAATCTCCCCTGCGAGCGTAATCGTTGCCGAAGGAGATAGAGGCGATGCCCCTACTGTTTGAATGGAAGGAACCTTTCTATGGCAAAATCAGCTCGATGTTTATTGGTGGGTTCTATAGAACCCTATAGCGGCAAATCTGGCATTATCCTCGGTCTCGCTCAACAACTCCAACAGCAGGACTTGGCGATCGCCTATGGAAAACCCATTGGCACTTGTCTAGAGAATAGCGATACGAACCAAGCGGAAGCCGATGTTCAGTTTATTGCCAGTGCCATGGCCCTAGCAGAAGACGAGATTTGCCCACCCTTGCTATTTTTAGATGCTGATACCATTGCCAAACGCTTGCAAGGAAAGGATAGCACTGACTACACGACGGCGCTGACATCTTCCCTGGCAGGTATAGATGCCGACATCATGCTTTTAGAAGGCCCCGGAACTCTATGGGAAGGGACTTTATTCAACCTTTCATTTCTAGAACTCGCCAAAACAATCTCTGCCTCAGTGCTTTTGGTAGCCCGTTATCATTCACCACTAATTGTAGACGGTCTGCTCAAAGCCCAGCAAGAACTGGGGTCGCACCTCCTTGGAGTGGTGATCAATGATATTCCGGCTGAGGCAGTGCTAGAGATTGAGACCTTAGTGAAGCCGTTTTTAGAACAATCGGGGATTCCCGTGCTGGGGCTATTGCCCGAAGATCGGCTTCTGCGGAGTGTTAGTGTTCGGGAATTGGCCCATCAACTCAAAGCGAAGGTGCTCTGCCGTGAAGACCGGCTGGATTTGATGGTGGAAAGTTTGACCATCGGGGCAATGAATGTCAACTCTGCCCTAGAGTATTTCCGTCAGGGAGAAAATAAAGCCGTGGTCACCGGTGGCGATCGTACTGATTTACAATTAGCAGCCTTAGAAACCTCCACCAGTTGCTTGATTTTAACGGGTCATGTCCCCCCCCAACCCCTGATTGTGAGCCGAGCCGAAGATTTAGAAATTCCCATTCTTTCGGTCAACTTAGATACTCTCAAGACCGTAGAAATTGTCGATAAAACCTTCGGGAATGTCCGCTTACAAGAGCCGATTAAAGTGCTCTGCATTCAACAGCTCATGGCAGAACATTTTAATTTATCTCGCTTTCTCAACCTATTCTGATATTTTTATTGAGATTGTTATCAGAAAAATGGGTTTTAAACCCCCTCCTTCAGGAGGGCTTTAATTGGTTTTGTATGTATAGCCTAAGAGTTTCAATAGGCGCACCGCCAACACTAGAAACAAAATAAGATGGACTCCAAAGAGCATCCTTGCCGTATGGCTTAGGTAAATTAGCCTGTCCATAGCGACGACTAGAAACACCTTTGAGTGCGTTCACTATCTGCGATACAGACAACTTAGGTGGAAACTCAATCAAAGCGTGAATGTGGTCTGACTCCCCACTAAACTCAATCACCCTAAAATCCATCTTTTTGGCAACATCATTAAAAGACTTTTCAATTACGGCAAGTCCTTCTGGGGTTAAAACTCTCCTACGATACTTGGTTACGCAGACCAAGTGAATATTGAGGCTGGAAATACTGTTACGTTCTCTGCGTAGATTGCTTACCATTTTGCTACAGACCAATTAAGATGGAATGACATACCCATTCTACTTTAAGCAATGAAGTTAAGGTATCAGTACCGATTCTACCCTACAGACCAACAACAACAGAGTCTAGCTCAGTTGTTTGGGTGTGTTCGTGTGGTTTGGAATGATGCGCTTGCTTTTTGTAAAGACTCCGAAAAATTGCCTACCTATACTGAACTTGCTAGTCGATTAACTCAATCCAAGCACGTGGAGGAAAGGAAGTGGCTTGGGGAAGTTTCCGCTGTGCCCTTACAGCAATCTCTTAGAAATCTAAGCACAGCGTACAAGAACTTTTTTGACTCAATCAAAGGTAAACGAAAAGGGAAAAAAGTTAATCCTCCTAGGTTTAAAAGTCGTCGGTCTAAACAATCGGCTATCTTTACCAATAACGCATTCATTGTGAAGGATAATGGCAAGGTTTACCTGGCAAAAATAGGGTTCCTTGATGTGGTCTGGAGTCGTCCCTTACCGTCCAAACCTAGTTCTGTCACTGTAATTAAAGATGCTGCCAATCGCTATTTCTTGAGTTTTGTCGTTGAAGTTAACCCAGAACAATTGCCTGCCAATGGGCAGTCTATAGGGGTTGACCTTGGCATCATTGACTTTGCCACCTTAAGCACTGGAGAGAAGATCAAGTCTCCTAAGCCATTGAAGGCAAAATTAAAGCGGCTCAGGAAGTGCCAGCGCAATCTATCTCGTAAACAAAAAGGTAGTAAACGACGGGAAAAAGCTCGTTTAAGAGTGGCAAAACTCCACGCTAAGGTAAAAGATGCCCGCACTGACTTTTTGCACAAACTGTCCACCAAGCTGATCCGTGAGAACCAAACGGTGATTTTGGAGGACTTAAACACCGCAGGGATGATGAAAAACCGTCGTCTCTCCCGTGCCATTTCTGACTTAGGTTGGCGTAGTTTTCGGACTATGTTAGATGCTAAATCGGTAATGTACGGACGGGATGTTCAGGTGATTTCCCGTTGGGAACCGACTTCTCAGCGTTGCTCCTGTTGCGGCAAAATTGGCGGCAAAAAAGAACTTTATGTCAGGGAATGGACTTGCCTCTTTTGTGAAACTGTTCACGATAGAGACATTAACGCCGCCATTAATATTAAAATCGCCGGGGGACACCCGGAGACTCTAAACGGACGTGGAGGGAAGCGTAAATCTACTTCGGTAGTTGCACCTGTTGAATCGTCAACCCGCCCATTGTTCGCTCAACTTTCGTTGTTTGGATAGATGGGAATCTCTCGCCTTTAGACGAGAGAGGATGTCAACAAAAGCTCACAATCGCAATAAGCAAATTTCTATGTCCGCCCTAACCAAGACTCTTTACGATATCGACTTCAGCGCTTGGATAGAAAAAACAGCCCAAGCACTGAAAGTGGGGAATTTTCAGGACTTAGACCTAGAGAACCTAATCGACGAAATAGAATCCATGGGAAGGAGGGAAAAAAGGGAAATTTACAGCCGGACTAAAGTGATTCTCATGCATTTATTGAAGTGGAAATACCAACCACAGAGTCAGAGTACCAGTTGGATTTCCACCATAAACGAGCAACGAGACCAGATAAAACTTGTCCTTAAAGATAGTCCGAGTCTCAAACCTTACCTAATTCAGCAATTTCCTGATTGCTACCAAGCTGCTAGAGTCAACGCCTCTCTCGAAACTCAGTTACCCCTAGTAACCTTTCCTGAGGACTGTCCCTTTACTGGACAGTCTTAAGTTTTTGACTGGAACCAGGCTTTGCCCTAAGCAGCTAAGGATGGTGTATCAGGAGGTTGAAACCGATCAAGTTTAGCGGTCAGGAATTTAGGCAAAAGTAGAGAGGGTGGGCTTTTGGAAAAAAT